>CALBJW010000049.1 GCA_937893145.1 uncultured Prevotellaceae bacterium
TCACGCGGAAGAATCTTGAGAGCCTTGCCAAGAACTGTCTCCGCCTTATAGTGTCCATAGTATGGGCTCACATCAATAAAGTTGATTCCACCTTCAAGAGCTGTCTCGACAGCTTTGATACTTTCTGCCTCTTTTGTCTCGTGGAACACGCTACCAAGAGAGGACGCACCGAAACTCAGACTTGATATCTTAAGTCCGGTCTTTCCTAATTCAGTATATCTCATAATCAATCATATAGATAAAACATTCTTTCCATCATTTGCCATTTCTCATCGCTTGTGGCATCAGGACTGCATCCCTGAAACTGACTCACAAACGCTTCCCATTCTGCCTGACGAGGGAGTGTGGCAAGTCGAGCCATTGAATTGGTCCAATCGAAGTCTTCCGGTGCATCAACTATCATGACAAGTCGATTACCCAATATATAAATTTCCATCTCAAGGATGCCAACTTCCTTTATACCTTCGCGTATCTCCTTCCAGTTATACTCCTTCGAATGATACTTGATGTATTGTTCGCGTGCTTCTTCATCCGAGTTTAGCACAAGCGTTTGAACGTATCTTTTCGTTCTTCCTTCAAATTTCTTCTGTGTATATCCTTCCATATTGGAAATTGAATTTTATGGGGTTTTCACTTGTAGAATCTTGTTATCACACCATTTTCATTTGTACGATGCAAAGGTATGCACTTTTGTCGTTACGAGGTTGGACAATCAAACAATTTAATAGGACGAAATTATCCAATTAAGACTTGCAGAGGAATGGGCAGTACCCATATAGCGAGTACTCGAGTACCATTATAGTGGGTACTGCAGTACTCATATAGAGAGTACTCGCATTACTTCATCTGCACTCGATACTCTTGAGGTGTTGTTCCTGTTAATTTCTTGAAAAGTCTTATGAAATATGAGTCATCATTGAACCCAATCGTATAGGCTATATCCTTGACAGAAAGGTTCTCTGTGAGTAGAAGCAACTGAGCACGTTCTATCTTCTTCTGGTTGATATAGCGAAGAGGAGAGATGCCAAAATGTTTATTGAACAGACGAATGAGGTATGGTTTAGTGACACACGCAACATCTGCAAGTTCTTCACTACTTATCTCATTATAAATATTGCTGTGCACATACTTGATAACTTTTGCTATTCGAGCATCTTGAGTCCACACACGAGGCTGAGCATATTGCATGAAACGCGAGAAGAGTATGAGAATGCTCCCTCTCAACTGCATCTTTTCATACAAGTGCATATCGTTATATCGCGACACATAATCCTCAAATTTATGGCTGTTGTCATACGAACGAGGGTCACTTGCTGGCAATTCAGCATCAGGATGTAGCATACACATGCGTTCAAATATGCCTACATCACCCTCCTGGGCTTGCACTTCAGTAGGTATCTCGTAGAAATCAAACACATCGGTCTCTTTCTTGAATCCCTCATACAGATGCAGATAGTAATGAACAAACTTACCCTCACATTCATAACTATGCACGGTATGTGCAGGAATAATGTATAGGTTTTTCGGCTTCAATTCCACCACTTCATTTAGCAGATGCAGTCGCGCCGTACCTTCCACCACATAATATATACGAGTGAATGGGGACGAAACATCTTTCCAGTTCCAGTCCGCATTATGACGTGCCAAACCCACATTCAGCATCAAAAGATTTAATGATTCTATTGGCAGTTGCATCTTGTATATATATTTAAAAAGGTGTAGTATCGACGATTTGTTAATGCAAATATAGTCCTTTTTTGCAAACAACGCAAAAATAATAGACATTTTATCCCTTTATGCTATTTATATTTCGTATCTTTGCCACCAAAGAGCATAAGACTAATAAAAATACTAACCCTGAATAACTATTAAGAACGTAATAATCCAATACAAGAATTAAATGAAGAATTGTTTTGCTTTTACACGAATCAAGAAGGCAAGAAGAGCAATAGCCATCTGCCTTTCTCCTATTGTTGCGGGGCTTTTCTCCAGCAACGCTAATGCCCAGTTGTCGTCTAATCCCGACAAGTTCTTAGGTAACATCACAACTTCCTATCAGGTAGATTTTGGTAACGAGAAGTATTACACGCTCTGGAACCAGATTACATGCGAAAACGAATCCAAGTGGGGTTCAGTGGAAGGTACTAACAACTCCTTCAACTGGGGCTGTGACAATGCTTACAATTATGCTAAGCAACACAAGTTTCCTTTCAAGTTCCATGCACTCATCTGGGGAGCACAGTATCCTTCTTGGCTTGAAAAACAGACTCCTGCACAGCGTTATAAGGAAATAGTTCAATGGATGGATGCTGTCAAGAAGAAGTATCCAGACCTTCCACTTATCGATGTGGTAAATGAGGCTGTATCTGGTCATCAGGCTGGTACTCCATACTTCATCGAAGCACTTGGTGGAACAGGAAAAACTGGTTACGACTGGTTGATTAAGGCGTTTGAACTTGCATACGAACGCTGGCCTAACGCTATTCTCATTTATAACGACTTCAATACATTCCAATGGAATACCGACCAGTATATCGATCTCGTTAAGACACTTCGTGATGCTGGTGCGCCTATCGATGCTTACGGTTGCCAGTCGCACGACCTCACGAACTTGGACCTTACAGGTTTCAAGAATGTGATGACAAAGCTTCAGAACTCTCTCAAGATGCCAATGTACAGCACAGAGTACGATATTGGTACTACAGACGACAACCTTCAGCTCCAGCGCTATAAGGAACAGATTCCTTACATGTGGGAACAGAACTACGTTGCTGGTATCACTCTTTGGGGGTACATCTACGGTCGTACATGGACCAATGATGGAAAGGATGCCAATGGTAACACCATCAACGCAGGTCACTCTGGTATCATCAAGGACGGCAAAGACCGCCCTGCCATGACTTGGCTTCGCGAATACATGAAGTCGGACAAGGCAAAGAATGCCAAGAGTCCTTTCCCAGGAATGGTTAAGGAGGCTTCAGTGTATATCAAACCTTCTGCCCTCAATATGGAGAAGGATACAGAAAACACTATTACTGTTCGTGCAAAGTTGAAGACAAAGACCATCGAAAAAGTTGAACTCTACGCAAAGAACGTACTTATTGCCACATTAACAGAAAGCGAAAATGGCGAATATGTTGTGCCATACACTCCTACTACACTCGGCAAGCAGGAGTTGAAAGCAGTCGTGACAGCTACTGATGGCTTTACTTGGACACGTTATTCCGAAATCAACATCTGCAACCCACGCGCTCCCTATAAGAACACAATAGCAGAACTTCCTGGTGTGGTTCAGTTCGAGAACTTCGACACAGGTGCTGATGGTATCGCGTTCCACGATGCAAACAGTCAGAAGCAAGGTGATGCAGCATCTTATCGTTCCGATACAGGTGGCGTTGACGTCATCAAGTGTGGTACAGGTTACGGTGTCGGTTGGACTGAAGTTGGCGAATGGATGGAATACACAGTAAATGTTAAGGAAGCTGGTCTTTATTCATACGACATCTACTATGCAGCTCCTGAGGATGGTGCATCGTTCAGCATAGAAACAAGTAATGCTAACGGTGAGACATCACTCATCACTGCTAATGAAGTACTCGCCAAGACTGGTGGATGGTCAACATTCAAGACTGCACACGGACGTATGACTGTGCCTCTTGAGGAGGGTGAACAGCGCATTCGTTTCAACATCACAGGTGGTAGTGGTCAGTATGTCATCAACCTTGACAAGATTACATTCACACGAGTTGATGTAAATGACAATATTCAGATTGCCCTCTCTTCCGACCCTAAGACTACAGCTGTAGGTACAAAGACAATTATCGCTGCTGATGTCAACTCAGAGACTGAGATTAAGAATGTGAAGATTTACCTTAATGGCGTAATCAACAAGACACTTACAGCTGCACCATACGAGTTCACATACACTCCAACTGTTAAGGGCGACTACACATTCACAGCTATTGCAACTGATATGGATGGCAAGGAATCTAAGATTGCATCTTACACACTCAAGGTTACCGCTAAGCGCACTCCATATAAGGGTGTTATCAGTCTCCCAGGTATTATCGAGGCAGAGTACTTCGACAAGGGAGAAGAGGGACTTACCTTCCACGATAGTGACACCAACGATGAGGGCGATGCTAAGATTCGTACAGATAGTGGTATCGACATCGTCAAAGGTAATGGTGGTTATGCACTTGGATATACAGCAAATAATGAATGGACTGAGTATTCAGTTAATGTAAAGGAGCCGGGCAAGTATGCATACGAAGCAACAGTTTCGTCTGGTACTACTGGTGCTGCATTCCGTATCAGCACTATCAAGGACGGCAAGACTACAAGCCTTTGCACTGTCAGCATCCCACAAACAGGCAGCAACGACTGGAACACATATAAGGTTGTAAAGGGTAACATTAGCGTAAACCTTGCAGAAGGCGACCAAATCATTCGCTTCACCATCACTGGTGCAAACGGTAATATTGACAAGGTCGAGTTCAAGTGTACCCTCAATACTGACATCGAAGAAATCCAGGAGTCAGCACCAAAGAACGATATCATCTACAACCTCAACGGTGTTCGTGTAGATGCAAACTACAAGGGCATCGTTATAAAGAATGGTAAGAAGATATTCAACAAATAATTTTCTTTCATCCCCTACTCTCTTCATTTAGTAGGAGTTAACCCTTATTACAAAGGAATTAGACAAGTCTGAGTGCTTATCTAATTCCTTTTTCTTTTTGTCATTCCATTTCTTTTCCTTATCTTTGCCACATAAATCCATTAGACAACACTCATGCTCACAGAAAATACACTTGAAAAGCTTCGCATACTTGCCGAATCAGCAAAGTACGACGTATCTTGTTCGTCAAGCGGAACAGTCCGCAAAGGCAAACAAGGCATGGTAGGTAATACTGTGGGTGGAGTGGGAATATGCCATAGTTTTGCTGATGATGGCAGATGTATTTCTCTGCTTAAAGTGATGTTAACCAACTATTGCATGTATGATTGTGCTTATTGCATCAATCGTCGAAGCAACGACATCAAGCGAGCAACACTCTCTGTTCACGAACTTGTTGAGATTGTGATGGAGTTCTATCGCAGAAATTACATCGAAGGTCTCTTCCTCAGTAGTGGAGTGGTACGCAATCCCGACTATACAATGGAACGACTCGTCGCCATAGCTCGCGACCTTCGTACTATTCATAAGTTCAACGGTTACATTCACCTAAAGAGTATTCCTGGTGCAAGTCGAGAACTTGTTGATGAAGCAGGGCTCTATGCCGACCGTATGAGTGTGAACATTGAGATACCAAAGGAGGAATCTCTAAAGGCTCTTGCACCAGAGAAAGACCATAAAAGTGTCTACGAACCTATGAAGTTCATACAACTTGGTACGCTCGAACGCAAAGAAGACCGCAAACATGGAATGAAGAATGTACCGAGATTTGTGCCTGCAGGACAGAGTACACAGATGATTGTTGGTGCTACATCAGAAACGGATAGAGATATACTTCACCTCTCTTCTGCCCTTTATGGCAAATCGCAACTTGCAATCGGTCCACTCAACACCAATAGGAGCATACCTAAAATGCGCCGAGTGTATTACTCAGGGTATGTGAGCGTAAACACATACGACAACCGTCTTCCTGTTCTAAAGCAACCTCCACTTGTACGCGAAAACCGCCTCTATCAAGCTGATTGGCTCATGAGATTCTATGAGTTCAAGGTAGATGAGATTGTAGATGAAGCGAATGAGAACCTCGATCTTGATGTCGATCCTAAACTTGCTTGGGCACTCCGCCATCCAGAACAGTTCCCGGTTGACATCAATCATGCTGACTACGAGATGATTCTTCGCGTTCCAGGCATTGGAGTTAAATCAGCAACTCTCATCGTCAATTCAAGGCGTTTCAACCGTATCACTTCATATCATCTCAAGAAGATGGGGGTTGTGATGAAGAAGGCTAAGTATTTCATCACTTGTGGTGAACTGACAAATCTATTCTCTAATCCAATCATTGGCATCAATGAGATGCATCCGGAAAAACTCAAACCACTGCTCTTGTCCGACTCGCAGAAGAAAAAGGCAGCAGCAGAAATGCAGTTGAGTTTTCAGTTTGAAGAGGACAACCAATAACACATCTGTTCAGAACAAATGATAATATATCAGCACGACCGCACTTTTGATGGCATACTCACGGCAGTATTTGATGCATACTCGGCACATCAACACCCAGACCATTTGATAGGTTTGGGTGAACCTTTGCCGCTTTTCCGCGAAGAGACTCACCAAGTCATCACGGCTGATAATCGTGCACAACGTGTATGGGCAGGACTTGAAAAAAGGTTGAGCAAGGATGGACTCCGTATTATCATGACCAGTTACTTATCAGAACTACCAGAACTCGACGAACATCTCTTCCATTATATATATAAGGTGTTCCAACAACCTGAAGGTTCTCCAAGCATCGAACGTAATATGTCGGACCCAGATGTGCTTGCAGTAACCAACATCTGCCGCAAAGTAATGCATGAACGCCTCCGTATGATGCAGTTCATTCGATTCCAGAAAGCAAAGGATAACACCTATCTTGCGGTTGTTTCTCCAGACCATAATGTACTCCCACTTGTCATCAAGCATTTCAAAGACAGATTTAACGATCAGTCATGGCTTATATTTGATGCGAAGCGAAAATATGGATTCTATTTCGATAAATCTGAGGTTACTCGTATCAACTTCTCCGATTCAGACAATCTACCTTTCGACCTTGAAACAGGCAAACTGAACGAAGAGCTACTCAGTTCAGACGATCAACTTTTCCAAGAATTATGGAGAACATACTTCAAGGCTATCTGCATTCGTGAGCGTATCAATCCTAAAAAACAACTCAGCGATATGCCAAGAAGATATTGGAAGTACATGACAGAAAAACAAGGACTCTAATACAATATTACATAATTGAAAGACACATAACGCCATTTTTGCGATATTTTTCAATATTTTGTTTCATTTTTGACACTTATTGTTACATAGTTTCAAATGACATATTACATAAAATGGTAATTTTGCAGCGATTAACCAATCAACTAATTTTATTATTTACCATCTAAAACCGAATCAAATGAAAAAACTTTTACTTTTAGCAGTTAGTGCACTTCTCATTAGTAGTGGTGCTTTTGCTCAGAAAAAGTGGACTAACCTCATCACTAATGGTGATGCAGAAAGTGTACAGGACCCAAAAACTTCTAATTTCTGGGCTCACGATTGGCGCCAGGGCGTAGAATTTGAAGAGGAAACAAATCAATTCTATTCTGATGCTGGTCAGTTCAATGGTTTTGCCGAAATAGTAGAAGACCCTGCTAACCCAAGCAACCACTGCTATCGCGTGATTGTACGTAGTCAGGCAGAAGCAGAGGCAGCTGGCAACATGATCTCTGCAGATGGAGGTATGGCAGGTTGGGATAGCCAGTTCTTTATTGCTACTCCAGAACCTCTCCCTTCAGGCAAAGAGTTTAGAATTACCATGAAGATTAAAGCTGATAAGATTGCCAAGTCAGGAACTCAGGCTCATGGTTTCCCTGGTGAATACCACTTCTATCAGATGATTGGTGATATGAACTTCACTACTGAATGGGTTACATTTGAACAAGAAGGTACTATAAGTGACTCTCAGGCTTATGGTGATAACAATTATCCAGGTTTCCAATCAATAGCTTTCAACTTGTCTGACTTTAAGGATGGTTATACTGTCTATTTCGATGACATCAAGTTTGAGGTTAGAGATCCAAAAGAAGTCAATCCAGATGATGAATCTACTATGATTAACTTCTTGAGAAATGGTATTTACACAGAAGATAAGTTTGGCAACTACTATACATTCACAGGACGTGATGGTCTTACAGGTGTTGATGGTCACGCACGCATCGTAAACGACCCTCTTGATGGTCAGCCAGCTTTGAATGTAACTACTATTTATTATAATGATGTAGATAGACAGCCTGTTTATGATGAAGACGATGATGGTAACCCATTGTTGGACGATAATGGCAATCCTGTACAGGCTCTCGACCCTATCACTGGTGAACTTATGTGGAATGACATTAGAATTCGCACAGTTAAAGACCCAGAAACTGGTGAAGTTGTAGTTACTAACAGAGAAGATGACGATTCTAAGATTCTTGACTGGTCTTCACAGTTCTTCATTACAGTTAGCCACAAGTTTGTTTCAAACGAGCCTATTCATCTCAGAATGTTGGCAAGAGCAACTAAGCCAATCTCTCTTGACACACAGGCACATAATATGCCAGGCGACTATGTATATTGGAATATGCTCGGTAGCCTCGAACTTGATGAACAGTGGAAAGAGTTCGACTTAGGTTCTGCAGAAGATCCAAGAACTGTTCCTTCTGAAGATAAGGGATGTCAGACTATTGCTTTCAACTGTAACAAGTATCAGGACGAACCTGTTGAAATTTACTTCCGTATTGAAGAACTTTCATTCAACAAGAGCATGATTACTACAAATGAACGAGTTCTTGGTTCTTCAAGCGTTACACTTCCAGTTGCTGCTGCAAAGGATGGTGAAACAACTGCAACAATCGACTTGAGTGAAGCTATTAAGGTTTTGGGCATTGATGATTTCGATGGTTTCTTGGCAAACGACCCTGCAAGAATTAAATCTATTGATGCTGAAACAGAAGACGAAATATTCAATGAAATCCAGATGACTGTTGGTGCTTCTGTTGACCAGAATGGTAACTTTACAGAAGATGACACTAATGTAATCTACCTGTTGCAAGACGATGATAACACTAAGGACGGTGTTCTCTCTCTTAACATCACAAATGCTGGTATTGAAATCGAAAAGGGTAAGACTATCGAAACAAAGATTGCTCTTGAGAATGATTTCTGGCTCTACCTCTACAATGTTACATTCATGGATAATGAAGAATACACAGATGTAAAGGGTGTAGTATCTAACAGCACAGTCAACAATGCTATCTACGACCTTACTGGACGCAAGGTTGAAAAGGCTTCAAAGGGTATTTACATTATTGGCAACAAGAAAGTTCTTGTAAAGTAAACCTGTTGTAGTGCAAAAGGCAAGTTATAAACTTGCTAAACTCTTTCAACAAACAACATACACAAAGCAGTGTTATCTCTCGTAGGTAACACTGCTTTTCTTGTATAATATGATTTACAACTATTCGTTTTTTATTATATCATATCTAATGTATCATAATTAAAAGCAAAAGAAACGCAACATACAACTATAAGTAAGGATTTTTGTGTATCTTTGTCGCATAAAACATAAAGCAACTATAATAATCTACAAACAAACAATACAACTTATGAAAAAACTCCTTTTGGCAACTGGTATCATTGCGTTGGCAAGTACCAGTATCAATGCTCAGAACAACGGCAACACAAAGTTGAACCTTCCGATTGTATCTACGAAATACACTGCAGACCCTGCACCGTATGTTCATGGTGACACAGTATATCTCTACACTACTCACGATGAAGATGGAGCAGGTGGCTTCAACATGAAGGACTGGCTCCTTTACACTTCTACCGATATGGTAAACTGGCAGGACCACGGAGCAGTAGCTTCTCTTCGCGACTTCAAGTGGTACAAGGGTAATAATGGTGCATGGGCAGAGCAAGTCATTGAACGCAATGGAAAATGGTACATGTACTGTCCTATTCATGGTAATGGAATTGGAGTTCTTGTTGCAGATTCACCATTCGGACCTTTCAAGGACCCTATCGGCAAACCTCTCGTTTGGCAGAAGGAGCATTGGGATGATATCGATCCAACCGTTTGGATTGATGATGATGGACAGGCTTACATGTACTGGGGAAATCCAAGTGTATATTATGTAAAGCTCAACAAGGATATGATTTCTACTTCGGGCGACATTGTTAAACTTCCTCATATCGACGACTATCAGGAAGGACCTTGGCTCTACAAGCACGGCAAGAACTACTACCTCGCATTTGCATCTACATGCTGTCCTGAAGGTATCGGCTATGCAATGAGCAAGAAGATTACTGGTCCTTGGGAGTATAAGGGACATATCATGGACCACACAACACAGACTCGTGGCAATCATCCTGGCATCATTGACTTCAAGGGTAAGTCTTATTGCTTCGGTTTGAACTACGATGTGTTCCGTTTCCAGACAAGTCGTCATGCTGAGCAGCGTTCTGTTTCTGCAGCTGAGATGCATTACAATGCCGACGGAACAATACAGCAACTTCCTTACTTCTTCGACTGCGAACTCAACCAGGTTGAGAACTTCAACCCATATCGTCGTGTTGAAGCAGAGACTATGGCATGGGGACTTGGACTCAAGACTACTCGCGAGAATCCTTCAGGACCTTGGAATCCTACCCTCTTCGTGACTGACATTGATGAGGGAGAATACATTCTCGTTAAAGGAGTTGATTTCGGCAGAGGAGCAACAACATTCACTGCTTCATGTGCAAGTCACCTCTATGGCGGCACAATGGAAATCCGCATCGACTCGATTGATGGAACAAAGATTGGAGAAGTCACAGTTCCACACACTAAGGATAAGTATCAGGAAATCACTACAAACCTCAAGAGAGCAACAGGAGTTCATGACCTTTACTTCGTATTTGTAGGCAGCAAGTTGCAGAAGCAGAACCTCTTCAACTTCGACTGGTGGCAGATGAAGGAGGTAGAAGCTGGTAGTGTTACTCGCAGTCGTATCGTTGAAGAAGGTGGTACTGGTGAATACAAGGCTATCATGCAGGAATATGAAGGACTCGAAGCACACACAGTATTCATGCCTCAGGATCTCAGCAAGTTCAATAAGAAGAACCCTCTTCCTGTCCTCGTTTGGGGTAATGGTGCTTGTACAAACTCTCCTTGGGAACACTATAAGTTCCTCAACGAGATTGCTTCACAAGGTTATCTTGTTATTGCAACAGGTTATCTTCCAGAGAACGAAGAACCTTATCGTGGCGATATGTCAACCCCAGATCAGCAGGTAGAATCTATTGATTGGGCTATCGCACAGAATGCAGACAAGAATAGTCCACTCTATGGTAAGGTAAACACTAAAGCCATCTGTGCTTCAGGTATGTCATGTGGTGGACTCCAGACTCTTTTCAATTGTGCTGACAAGCGTATCACAACTTATATGATTTGCAATAGCGGTCTCTTTATTGATTCTCGTGCTGCCATGCCAAACATGCCTATGCCTGGTAAGGACCAACTCAAAAAGGTACATGGACCTATCATCTACATCCTTGGTGGTGAGACTGACATTGCATACAAGAACGGTATGGACGACTTCCATCGCATCAATCATCAGCCAGCCTTTGCAGCTAACTATCCTGTAGGTCATGGTGGCACATACCGTGAGGCTCATGGTGGTGAATTCCGTTTCCCTGCTATTGCTTGGCTCAACTGGCAACTCAAGGGCGATAAGGAAGCTGCAAAGATGTTCCAGGGTGAGAACTGCGGACTCTCACAGCGTGAGAAGTGGACCGTAGAAAAGAATGCTTTGATTGATAAGAAATAATCACAATCTCTATTCCTCAAATAGTAATTTACTTTTAATACCATTTCAATTATGAAGACAATGAAGACACTTGCACTTTTTCTTCTCTCTGCATTTGCTTGCCAGAGTGTTTCTGCACAGGATGTAGAGAAATTCTACGAGAAGAACAATGTACTCAATTATAGTGATGGTGAAAAGGCTGCTGGCGAAATACCACAACCAACTCAGTTCGACCCTGACTTCCACATATACCTCTGTTTTGGTCAGTCGAACATGGAAGGCAACGCAAAGATTGAGGCACAGGACCGCCAAGGTATTAACACTCGATTCCGTATGATGGCTGCTGTGAACATGGACAACACTGGTCGTAAGAAAGGACAATGGTACGCAGCTGTTCCTCCTCTCTGTCGTGCATGGACAGGTCTCACTCCTGCTGACTATTTTGGTCGTTCACTTGTGGACCAACTGCCTGAAAACATCAAGGTGGGTGTAATCAATGTAGCCGTTGGTGGTGCTAACATCGACCTCTTCGATGAAGACAAGTGTGCCGACAATATCGCTCATGCAGCCGATTGGTACAAGAACTTCTGCAAAGATTATAACAACAACCCATACCGTGAACTCATCAATCTTGCTAAGGAAGCACAGAAGGTTGGTGTCATCAAGGGTATCCTTCTTCATCAGGGTTGTACTAACAACAACCAGCAGGACTGGCCAGAAAGGGTTAAGGTTATCTACGACCGTATGCTCAACGAACTCAATCTCAAGGCAGAAGACTGCCCTCTCCTCGTTGGTGAACTCATGACAAAGGAACAAGGCGGTGCTTGTCATCTTCACAATGCTATCATCGACCGCATCAATGAGACTATTCCAACTGCTTATCCTGTATCGGCACTTGGTTGTCCTGGTGCTCGTGACCACTTGCACTTCACTGCAGAAGGTTACCGAATGCTCGGTCGTCGCTATGCAGATGTAATGATGTCGCTTCTCAACAAGCAGAAGCAGCAGGTAGCAGAGAATACAGTACCTGTTCAGGAATACCCAATGGTTGACCCTGATGGTCGTGTCACATTCCGTGTTGTTGCTCCAGAAGCAACACATGTTGCAGCAGACATCTGTGGCATCAAGTGGCCTATGGTAAACAATGGTAAGGGCGTTTGGACCGTAACTACTGCCCCACTCGTTTGTGGTTTCCATTATTACTTCCTTACTATTGATGGCATCAATGTCATCGACCCAGCATCCCAGACATACTTCGGTTGCGGAAAGATGTGTGGTGGTATCGACATCAACACAAACATCAGCGGTAATGCAAACCTTCTTCAGAGCATGAAGGGAGCAACAATGACTGATGAGGAAATTGCTCTCTACTCATTCGACAACAAGATTAAGCACGGACAGGTTCGCGAATGTAAGTACTGGTCAGCCGTTGAAGGCAAGGAACGCCGTTGCTTCGTCTATACTCCAGCAAGTTACGAGAGTGGCAAGGCTAAGTATCCTGTTCTTTACCTCCAGCATGGTATGGGTGAGGATGAAACAGGTTGGAGCACTCAGGGCAAGATGCAGTACATCATGGACAACCTCATTGCTTCGGGCAAGGCTAAGGAAATGATTGTTGTAATGGACAACGGAAACTGCAGTCATTCCTTCGGCACAAAGAAGGGTGAAAGCATGGCTGAGTTCGGTGCATCATTCACTCCAGTACTTCTCAAGGACATCATCCCATTCATCGACAAGACTTTCCGTACAAAGACAGACAAGAAGAGCCGTGCAATGGCTGGTCTCTCATGGGGCGGTAAGGAAACTCTCGAAATCACTACAGCAAACCTCGATAAGTTCTGTGCTATTGGTACTTTCAGTGGTGCTATCTTCGGCGTTGATATCCAGAAGTACAACGGTGGCGTGTTCACAGATGCTGCTAAGTTCAACAAGGAAATCAACTACTTCTTCATGGGCTGTGGTACAGAAGAAAACTTCGGTACAGAGCGTATGGTAGAATCTCTCAAGGCTGCAGGCATCAATGTTGAGTTCTATGCTTCACAGGGTACTGCACACGAATGGTTAACTTGGCGCCGTTGTTTCGCTGAGTTCGTGCCACACCTTTTTAAATAAATATGGAAATAAGACATATATTCACACTTTCATTCTTTCTCTTGGGCTTTGCCACATCAGGCAATGCTCAAGAGATTGCTGCTGATAAGACATACAACTTCTGCAAGAACACAGGAGACTATGTAGAGTACAGCACAGCCATCTCTGTGCCTGCCGGCAAAGTCATCGATGTCATCACATCGCGATATTCATACTGGACATCCACCGTTTCAGGTACAGGCACTCTTAACATCCGCTCTGGTGGTGAGCGTTGCTACCTTGGTTCTGCAAAGGGAGCGACCTTCCCTATCTGGACAAGTTTCAAGGGTGAAGCCCACCTTTATCCTTATAAAAATGTAGTGTCGAGTGCAGGCTTCTATGGACTCATCTGGGGACATGGGGGCAAGACCTTCAACCCTGAAGAACCAGAGAAGAGCATCTCGGAAGGAAAAGTGAACAACTGCTTTGCAGCCAGTTCACTCACTATGCACAATGGTACTGCTCTTGCTTCCGAATCAGGCAATCGAGGCATTCGCATCGGCCATCTTGAAATGGAGGAAGGCAGCAGACTTTACAGTTACTTCAAGAACTCTAACACCCCTAAATCCTACTATGTTATAGGTGCAAGCAATAAGGATGCAACACTCGCAGGTCGCATATCACCAATGGATGATAACCTGCAGAACTGTCTTGGCATCATCAAAGAAGGCAAAGGCACCTATCGCATCACGGGCAATACCAACAACATCTCAGGTGCTTTGCGTGTGCTTGATGGTCGTGTGCTCTTCAACAACGACTACAAGAAAGCACTCTCTGGCAGACTCACAGGCAGTACTGGTACACCATACAAGAACACAGACACAGGTGTGTTTGTCATGAAGAATGGCGTGATTGGCGGTACAGGTTCTGTGGCAGCTGTTACTGATGTCTATGGAACCATCGAACCTGGCGATGAGGGTATCGGTACACTTACTTTCCGCAACTGCGTTAGTTCTGCAGCCACTACTCTTCGTGTTCGCCCAACTACAAGCATGGTACTTGAAATTGCATCATCTGAGTCCGCTGATATGATTGATGTGAACGGAATGATTGAGTACTACAACATCACTCAAGACTTCGCAACAAGCACAAAGATGCCTACTATCAATGTAGTTCTCCGCGAAGGTGCATCACTCAAAGTAGGCGACTCCTTCACTATCCTCAAGTATAAGTCTCTTGGTGCATTAAATAATGTGGAATGGAACTGGAACATCAAGTTCCCAGACACTTACACTTGGGAATATGAAGTACAAACCTCTGCAAGCGGAGCAAAAGAACTGGTTGTGAAAGTCGTTTCGTTGGAAGCAGACAACGGAGAAGGTGGTGGAAACATTGACACCAATCCTGATAATGAGGACAGTTGGGATGCTGGCACATGGGACCTCACAACAGAGAAGCGTTACACTGCAGCCCTCTCTACTTACAGCAACTATGTCAAGAAGAACATTGGTGTGACAGTCCGTGGTTGGGTAATGGACATCAACAACGACTACGACACCCAGACTGCCCTTATTGCAAAGCAATTTAATGCTGTTGTAGCAGAAAACGAGATGAAGTTTGATGCTACAGAACCTTCACAAAATCAGTTCTCGTACGGAGGAGGAGACAATCTTGTCAACTTCGCTCGTCGAAATAACAAATATGTTCGTGGACATTGCCTTGCATGGCATTCGCAAGTACCAGGATGGCTCACATCGGACGGTACGAAGAACTCTATGAATCGTACTCGTACAGAACTGCTCAACATCTTGAAGAACCACATCTTCAACCTCGTTGGCCGTTGGAAAGGTAAGGTATCGGAATGGGATGTGTGCAATGAAGTGCTTGATGACAACCAGACCGACATCCGCACTAATCCTAATGCCTACACCCTTCGCCCTTCAGTTTGGAAGACAGGTATTGGTGAAGACTTCATCGACTCAGCATTTGTTTGGGCTCATCAAGCCGACCCTAATGCCATCCTTATCCTTAATGATTATGATGTAGAATTTAAGGGACAGGCAAAGACTGAAGCACTCTACAACCTTGCTCGTCGCCTGAAGAACAGTGGTATTCCTATTCACGGAGTAGGACTTCAGTGCCACCTAAACGCAGGCAATGTGGATGCAGCCAAGTTGAGAGCCAATATGATGAGATATGCAGAACTTGGACTTGTATGTAACATCACCGAACTTGACCTTGGTATCAGCGATACATCAGAAGCATCTCTCCAGCAACAGGCTAATGATTACTTTGCCATTACAAAGGTTTTCCTTGATGTAGAAAACAGTAATTGCATGATGATTTGGGGACTTCGCGACAACGATTCTTGGCGTTCAAGCAATCCACTTCTCTACAACTCTTCGCTCACAGCAAAACCTGCTTACTGGGGAGTTCATGCAGCACTCCGACAGACTTACGATGAGATACGAACAGGTGTAGAAGAAATCACCAATAAAGGCGTTGAAGACAACAAGTATTACGACCTTACCGGTCGAATCGTTTCATCTCCAAAGCACGGAATCTTCATTCATAAAGGAAAGAAAATACTAATTAAGTAACAATATATTATGAGAAAACTAATCCTTACAATCGTCATCCTTATGACAAGCATTATCGGTGCAGATGCACAAAAATACCGTAACCTCTTCCTTGAGGCAGGACACACTCAGGAAGAGATAGATGAGAAAGTTAAGTCAGTATTCGAGACTCTCTTCTTCGGAGAGAACAGAATATATTTTGAAGTAGGCGACTCGATGGGCTATGTGTCGGACATCAAGAACCATGATGTTCGTACCGAAGGCATGTCCTACGGACTTATGATTGCCGTTCAGATGGACCGCAAAGATGTGTTCGACCGCCTCTGGCGTTGGGCAAAGAAGTATATGCAGATGCAGGAAGGCAACAACAAAGGCTACTTCCGTTGGAGTCTGAAGACCGATGGCACACCTAATGCTCAGGGTGCTGCATCCGATGGCGAACTCTACTTCATCACCTCCCTACTCTTTGCTTCAAACCGATGGGGCAATGAGTCGGGCATCAACTACCTCGCCGAAGCACAATACATTCTGGACTGTGTGCAACCTCATGAAGTGGAAATGCCTGCATTCCGCAACTTCCCTGCACGTAAAGTTACGCTCTCACTCATCGACCCAAAGACCAACCTCATCACATTCGTGCCGGGAGCAAACTACACCGACCCTTCATACCACCTCCCTGTCTTCTATGAGATTTGGGCGAAATACGCAAAGGATGGTCGCAACAAGTACTGGAAAGAATGTGCTAAGGCAAGTAGAGCTTACCTCCACACGAGCATACATCCAGAGACAGGTCTCAATCCTGACTACAACAACTACGACGGTACACTGCTCAACTCTCGTGGCATCATCGGCGATGCTTTCCGCTACGATTCATGGCGAGTGCCAATGAACATTGCCCTCGACTTCACATGGTCCGGTGGTGCTGATGCTAAGTGGCAGCGTGAGTATGCCAATCGCATTCAGAACTTCTTCTACAATCAGGGCATCGATACCTTCGTTGACCAGTTCAATGTAGATGGCACTACACCTACTCGCATTCTCTCTGCAGGTGGTTACACTAAGCTTCGCCACTCCGTAGGACTCGTGGCAACTCTTGCTGCTGCTTCGTTGGTATCGGACAACGAACACCGAATGGAGTTTGTTGGCCGCCTCTGGAACTCAACACATCTGCCATACGAAGATGGCTACTACGATGCCTACTACGATGGTCTGCTCCGCCTCTTTGCATTCATGCACTTGAGTGGAAAATACAGAATCATCAAGTAAAACAAGACTTCTTCTCAGTACACTCAAATAAATTATGTTTTTGAAAAAGCCTTAAAAGTTCACTTTATTCACTTTTGTAATCCTCAGTTTACATTCTACTGTAAGTGAAGTTACAAAATAAGATAGTATATCTTCTGCAATAAGATAGTATATCTTCCAAAATAAGATAGTATATCTTATTGCCCAAACTTAAGGTCGTGTTAAAAATTTTCTTTACATTAGCATTGAAAAAGTATAAAAAGCATTACTTTTGCATTCGCAAAAAGTGAACAAAGTGGACTTTTAAGGCTTTTCTAAAAACAAAATATATACCATCATGTCTCATACCCTTCTACTCAGAAACCAACTAATGACACACTCAAATAAAACAGTAGATTCATATCTCACCATTATTGCAATGGTGACAGCTTTGTTTTGGACAACACATTCATCTGCAGCAGTAAGGGAAGAGATGCCAACAAACACAACACATATCACATCGAAAGACAATACGAAGGAAGACACAATCAAGTCCATAAAGGCAGAGAAGAAGACCAGTTTTGGCAAAAAACTGCTCAAACCTATAAAATGGATTATGAACAACTGGTCGGCATACGATCCTGCCTACTCCACTCCTTCGTTCTACAGTTATGTGGGACAATTTGAGAATAATTTCTCAAACGAATGGATAGACATCAAGTACCCGGGCAATAATAAAATAAGCATGCACTCCAGACTTAGTTCTAAGATAGGACCTAAGTTCGGTTACTCCTTTCTTATGTACGGCTATACTATCGACCTAAATGCCCTTCGTGGCACTAATCGCCGCCGAGACATGTCCCTCTCCATCAATTCAAATCTCCTAAATGCCAACATCATATACCGACGCACTGGAGGCGACTTCATCTTGTCAAAACTTACGAACGGACAATACGACCCTCACGCCAACGACATAATTACGCATGACATAACCGATATGGCGAGCATACACAATATGGGCGACATGATGAAGTTGGACGTAACAGGTATCAACATCAACTACTTCACTAACCACCGAAAATATTCTAACCCTGCAGCCTTCTCCAACGGAGCCATACAGTTGCGTTCTGTCGGCTCACCTATCGTGGGTCTTGGTTTCACACACCACCGACTGGAAAGCTCTATGTGCGATGTGTTCGAGACTAATACCTTCAAAGGTGTTTTCGAGAAATTGTCCGACAAACCAGCAGAAACAAGCGAATGGTTATACAAACTGAGCAAGGACTACAACGCAGACATCCATGACCTCTCCTCACTTCGACACTTCATGGTTAAGACATATGAGGCAGGAGACATCAGTACTTATAAGCATTTTGTTTCAGATATATTCAACAACCCACTTATCACACCAATCCTTTTCGGAAGTAAGCTTTACAACGAAATTGGTGGAGTCAGCGATATTAGAGACCAGGAAATATTCAACTCTCTTATCAACACACTGCCAAGCAGCACATCATATAATGACTTGCACCTCCAGCTCGGTTATGCCTACAACATTGTATTCTCTCGACGACTACTGCTTGGACTTTCTGCCATAGCAGCACCAAGTGTCAAGTGGATAAAGTATGACAATAACCGTAACCTCTGCAACATCGTAGCAGAAGAACTTACAGAAACAATGGAACACTACTATGAATTTCCATCTGATATCAGCGTGCCACAAGAACTCTTCCGCGATAACAAGTCATACACACAGTTTGGATTAGATGTCTTCGGACGTGCCAGTCTCACATATAACTTCAACCGATGGAGAGCAGGAATAAACGCAAATGTCAATGCTTATTTGCTTAAGTCGCTCGATATGACCATGAACAACATCTATGGTAATGCTTGCGTATATGTAGGCTACTGCTTTGGACGCAAAAAACA
Source organism: uncultured Prevotellaceae bacterium (assembly GCA_937893145.1). Lineage (GTDB taxonomy): Bacteria > Bacteroidota > Bacteroidia > Bacteroidales > Bacteroidaceae > Minthosoma. The sequence goes on from CALBJW010000049.1 coordinate 19,341, forward strand.
ATATCGCTGGAACGGTAAGGACCGTCAGGCATACATCACAGCAGCACTCACTCGCAACCAGATAAAGGAAATGAGCGACACCATACCTGAGGGCAATATCAGCAAAGGCGACTCCTACCTTAAAGAGTGGGGAAAGACACGGTACCATAAGGACAATTTCAATTTCGACTTACAGGGATGTGACCTTGTAAAGGGACCAGATGGACACTATGGTAGTTTTGAGATTCAAGACGGACTCGTCACTCAGGGAGAGGATACTGAGGGCCGTCTTCGTCCAGGCACCACATTATATATGAATAAGGATGGTGATATTGAAGTAGAGGCTGGTCATCGTTTAGGTTTCCTTGCAGGAAACTGGTGGAAGTCGCAGCTTCAAATAAACCAGATACCAACCAACTGGTACCCAGAGATGCTCCACTATGGTCTCAAGGGCAAACTCACACTCTATGTGCGCAGTTATACATTTGGCACAAAACAACCTGTAAAAGTGGAGATAGAGGACTTCTGTATCTGCCATGGAAAGGAGACAAAACAACTATATCAAATTGGTGCACAAAGTTTCCAGTCGCACTCATCATACAGTATTATTGGTACAGCAAATGTCAACAATCGCCTTTGTCGTGTGTATATAGAATCTAAAAAACGAGGAACTCGCAACACCATTTATATTAACCGACTCAAGGCATCTGGTAGCAACTGGATGCACCGAATTGAAGACACAAGGGCTATCAGCCGTATTTCCATGCCTGGCACACATGATGCTGGTGCTGCTTCATTACCAGAAAGTGGTCTCACCCACATGGGACACACGCAGAACTTCAGCATCAGCGAGCAACTACTTGATGGTGTTCGTGCGTTTGACATTCGACTCAAGAAGAACATGAAGTATGGACATACCATGACTTGCCGTGAAGGATTCGATGAGACACTTGTAGATATTCGTAAGTTCCTCCACGACAATCCTTCTGAATTTATCGTAGCACTCATAGGTAGCGACGAAAGTGGTAAGTGGAGCGATGAGATGAAACAAAACTACAAACAACTCATTGAACAGTACTCTGACCTTTTCATCGAGGACTTCAGTGCTAACACACCAGTCAAGGATGTACGCGGAAAGATACTTGTCATACGCAGACAGGAGGATTGTCCTTACGGCAAACTGCTTAAGTTTGAAGACAACTCGGTCTTCAACTACGATTGTTTCTGCGTTGAAGATGTCTATAAGGAACATAAGACATACAAGAAGATAAAAATCGTAGAGCAGCATCTTCGCGATGCTTATGAGAACGACGACCCAAATAAGTGGTACTTCACTTTCAACTCAATAGCATGGGACCCACGCCATCATAAGCCATACTATTCCGCATGGGGAGCCGTTAATGTTCGCAAACCAATGAATAAGTCACTTCGCGAAGTCATAGAGATAAAAGACTACAACAACTTAGGAATCATCTTCCTCGACTTCTACAACGACCACGGTGATAAGCCACAGCTTGTGGAATCAATCATCAACTCCAACTTCCATATCAACAAAGAGAACGATTATATTCCATATAACAAATGAATGTAGATGAACATAATGAGGATGCAAAACACCAAATAAATAATAATAAATAAGTATGTATCATCATTTATTCGTAACTTTGCATAATCAAATCATTAATCTTATTGAACAAATGCTTAAAAGACTATCACTAATTGCATTGCTCATGCTTTGTGTGAGCAGTACACTCTACGCAGAAAACAAGGATGGAGACATTAACAACAATAAGCCAAGAAGGAATGTTGAAATCAAAGAAAGTGGTCTTCCTCTTCTGCTGATCAATACAAATAATCAGGTGCTTTATCGTGACACATATAAACTGGTTCAGGTTGTCATCCTCAACAACTCCAATGGCATCAACTACCCCGACACTATTGCTCATCCTGGACAGAAGAAAAACTACGAGGGATATGCTCAGATAAAGTATCATGGACATTCATCGTTCGAGGCATCCGACAAACCACCTTTCACCATCAAGCTTTGCGATGCAAACGGTGAATCACAGAAGGCGAGCCTTCTCAAGATGGGAAAGGCAAAGAAGTGGATTCTCTCTGCTCCTTTTGCAGACCGTTCGTGTATTCGTGATAAGTTCACATACGAGAGTTTCCGTCCTTTCTTCGACTTCGTGCCTGACATGGAACCTGTAGAACTCATCCTCGATGGTTCGTACAGAGGCATATATTACATTACGGAGAAGATCGGACTCAACAAGAATCGTATCGATGCTGACGACCCAACAAACGATGGCTCAACTGATGAAGGTACAGGTGGATATGTTCTTAAGATTGACCGTAATGATGATACATATACCGCTAATGATGGAAAGAAGTATAACAATTTCTACACATCTAAGTATAGTGTTAAGGTATCAGCAACAACTACTACCAAGATATATTACAACTATGTTGAACCTGACATGGAGGATATGGTAGATAAGGCAACTGGTTCACAGTCGTACATCGACGGTCGTATTGCTGCATTTGAAGATAAACTCAACAACAACGACCTCAGTCTCATTGATGTGGAATCGTTTGCAGCATATATGCTTGCAACAGAGTTAGCCCGCAATGTCGATGGCTATCGACTTTCTACATATTATTATAAGTATCGTGACTCTATCGACCCTCGCTTCAAGATGACACTTTGGGACTTCGACCGCACATACGGCAATTCAAAGGATGACAGCCATACTGATGTAAACACTTGGTCGTATGATTTCTTGAAGCGCCATAATGGTCTCTTTAACAAAGACACATATTATCCACCAACCTATTGGACTAATCTCCGTGCCAACAATGATTTCATGAGCACTGCGAAAGAACTTTGGCGACGCATGAGAGCCACAACTCTCAATGAGGAGAAAATCATGAACCGCATTGACAGTCTTCACAATATACTTGTCAGTTCTGGTGCTCAAGCTCGAAACGATGAAGCGCACGAGATATGGACACGAGGTTATATTAAACCTATTACTGATAAGCAAAAGGCTTTCAAGACCATCACTCAAGAGATTGACTATATGAAGGACTATATCAAAAACCGTCTCGCTGTGATGGACAAGGCTTTCTTGCCCGACATGGCGGGTGATGTTAACGGTGACTTCATCTTTGATGTTCGCGATTTTGTACTTCTTAACTCATACATCAATAATAATAGTATCCAAATCAATAAAGCAAATGCTGATGCGAATAAGGATGGAACAATCAATGAAAACGACTTAAATATAATTAAAGACAAGATTACGAAAGAAACAATAATATCCTTGATCAAGTAACTAATTTATCAGATTACTATATGGAAAAACAAAGCAAATCATTTATCTACTTCATCTGTCTCGTATCTGCGATGGGCGGTCTGCTCTTCGGATACGACTGGGTTGTAATTGGAGGAGCAAAACCTTTCTACGAATCATTCTTCGGAATAGGCAATGACCCTATCATGCAAGGTGTTGCAATGACTACAGCACTCGTAGGTTGTCTTGTAGGTGCAATGGTTGCAGGAGCAATGGCAGACCGATATGGTAGAAAGCCTCTGCTATGTATTGCAGCAGTACTTTTCACCGTAAGTGCCATTGCAACAGGATGGTTCAACGACTTCACACTTTTCAACATAGCCCGTTTCATAGGAGGCATTGGTATTGGTGTTGCAAGCGCCCTTTCGCCTATGTACATTGCAGAGGTAAGTCCTGCAAACATTCGTGGCAGAATGGTCAGCCTTAATCAGATGACTATTGTGCTCGGTATCTTGGGAGCTCAGATTGTGAACATGCTTGTGGCTCGCGACTCATCAGTAGCCGAAGCACAAGAATGGAATACCCTCATGGGCTGGAGATGGATGTTCTGGGCAGAAACAATCCCTGCTGCACTGTTCCTTGTTCTCAGTTTCTTCATTCCAGAATCGCCTGTATATCTTGCTATGAAGAACTCTACTTCTCAGCAAGAAGTTAAGTCTTCTTCTGCAACACTTTCCGAACTCTTCCAGAGCAAGTACAGCAAGGTGCTTGTACTCGGACTTGTTATCGCTGTATTCCAGCAATGGTGTGGCACGAATGTCATCTTCAACTATGCGGAAGAGATATTCGTTAGCGCAGGTTATGATGTAGATGGAATGTTCATCAACATCGTCATTACTGGTATTGCAAATGTAGTATTTACAGTTGTTGCTCTCTATACTATCGAGAAGTGGGGCCGCAGAACACTCATGCTTATTGGTGCAAGCGGACTTGGACTTATCTACCTTATCCTCGGAACATGCTATGCTATGGAGGTTAAGGGAATCTTCATGGTTATGCTTGTTGTAGCAGCCATCTCTTGTTATGCAATGACACTTGGTCCTGTGACATGGACTCTCCTTGCAGAGATATTCCCTCACAGAATTAGAGGTATAGCAATGGCTACGTGTACCTTTGCACTCTGGATGGGATGCTGTACACTCACTTTCTCTTTCCCATCAATGAATGCTGCACTTGGTAGCAGCGGCACATTCTGGATTTACTCTGCAATATGTCTCGTGGCATTTATCTACTTGTTCCGAGTATGTCCAGAAACAAAAGGAAAGACATTGGAAGAGATTAACATCTAATAAAGAGACTTTAGCGCAGCAGACGTAACAACGTAATCGCGCAACAGACGTAACAACGTAATCGCGTTATAACGTAACTACGCTATTAAAAACATAACCTAAAACAACAAAACAATGAAAGTAAAAGCATGGCGTGAAAGCGTCATTATACCAACATACGAGATTGGTGAAGCGGAGAAGAACCCTATCTTCCTTGAAAAGCGAGTGTATCAAGGTTCGAGTGGTGTGGTATATCCTTATCCTGTAGTTGAGAAGATTGCAGACAAACCAACCGACCACGAATGGCATGCAGTCTGGCTTGAGAACGAATACATCAAGGTAATGATTCTTCCAGAACTTGGTGGCAGAGTACAGATGGCTTATGACAAGATAAAGCAACGCCACTTTGTATATTATAATAGTGTGGTTAAACCAGCACTTGTTGGTCTTACTGGTCCATGGATATCAGGTGGTATAGAATTCAACTGGCCACAGCACCATCGTCCTTCCACTTATCTCCCTATCGACTCAACCATCGAAGAGAACGAAGATGGTTCGGTGACCGTATGGGTGAGCGAAATGGAAAAGATGTTCCACCAGAAAGGTATGGCAGGATTCACTCTTCGCCCTGGTTGTGCATACCTTGAGATTAAGGGACAACTCTACAATCGTACCGATGTACCACAGACCTTCCTTTGGTGGGCAAACCCTGCTGTCTTTGTGAATGATGAGTACCAAAGTGTCTTCCCACAAGATGTGAACGCAGTGTTCGACCACGGAAAACGTGCTGTAAGTTCCTTCCCTATTGCCACAGGCACATATTACAAGATGGACTACTCTGCTGGTGTTGACATCTCGAACTACAAGAATATCAAGGTGCCTACTTCGTATATGGCAGTAAACTCAAAGTTTAACTTTGAAGGAGGATATGAGAACGACACACAGGCTGGTATGCTTCACGTTGCAAGCAACCATTTCTCTCCAGGCAAGAAGCAATGGACATGGGGAAATGGAGACTTCGGACAGGCATGGGACCGCAACCTTACTGATAATGATGGTCCATACATCGAACTCATGGCTGGTGTTTATACTGAGAACCAACCAGACTTCACTTGGCTCATGCCATACGAGGAGAAGCGTTTCACTCAGTACTTCATGCCTTATCGCGAACTTGGTATCGTAAAGAACGCAAGCAAGGACCTCATCATCAATGTTGATGGAGGGAAATTCATGCTCTTCGCAACAAGTAAGCAGAAGGTTCGCATAGTATTGAAGTCTGCCGACAATACTCTTTATGACGAATGGCAAGAGGTATCACCAGAGGAGGTTTTCACAACAAATGTTGAAGGCACAATCGACAATGTGACATTGTTGAAAGTCCTTTATGGTGAAGAACACCCAGTATTGACATGGGAACCTGAGCCTGATGAGATTCGTCCTATCCCTGATGCTGCAGAAGCTGCTCTCCTTCCTAATGAGATAAAGACCAACGAACAGCTCTTCCTCACTGGTCAGCACATCGAGCAATATCGCCATGCTACATACGCTGCAACCGACTACTACGAGGAGGCTCTTCGCCGTGACCCTAACGATGTACGCTGTCTCAACGCTATGGGACTCTGGTTCATTCGCAAGGCACGTTGGCAGAAGGCAGAAGAATATCTTCGCAAGGCAGTTAAACTCATCATGAAACGTAATCCTCAACCATACGATGGCGAACCAATCTATAACCTTGCACTCGCTCTGAAGTATCAAGGTAAGTTGGACGAGGCTTATAAACTGTTCTGGAAATCAACATGGAACAAGGCATGGGCTGATGCGGGATACTTTGAGGCAGCAAAGATAAGCGTGGCACAACATCGTTATGATGATGCTCTCGACGAACTCAACCGTGCTCTCATATATGGTGCTCACAACCAGAAGTCGCTTGCACTCAAGGCAGCTGTTCTTCGCAAGATGGGCAAGAATGATGAATGCTTAAGACTCTGTGGTGAAGCACTAAAGACAGACCTTTTTAATTATGGTTGCCGATACGAGCAGTATCTCATCACGAAGGATGCCTTACTCCTTGCCGAGATGAAGGAACTCATGCATGGAATGCCAAACAATTATGATGAGATTGCACTCGACTATCTTGCTGCAGGATTGAATGAAGAAGCACAAGCCATCTGGGAATTGGCTATCGAGACTAGTGCAACAACACCTCTTACATATTATTATCTCGAAAGATATGAAGAGGCAGAAAAGGCTGACAGCAGTTATTGTTTCCCAAACAATCTTGAAGCAGTTATCGCACTTGAAAAGGCAAAGAAGGAGAATCCATCGGGAGCAAAAGCATACTACTACCTTGGTTGTCTTTACTACGATAAGCGTCAGTATGATGTGGCAATCGAGAACTGGGAAACAAGTGCACAACTCGACCCATCATTCCCTACCGTTCATCGTAACCTTGCACTTGCCGACTTCAACAAGAAGGGTAAGGCAGACTCTGCTGTAGGAAGAATGAAACTTGCCTTCTCTCTCAACGACTCGGATGCTCGTATCTTTATGGAACTTGACCAACTCTTCAAACGACTTGGCAAACCAAACGCAGAGCGACTTGCTAATTTCGAGAAGTATTCAAGTCTCATTCCTCTTCGTGATGACCTCACACTTGAGTACATCACTCTCCTTAACCAAACAGGCAACTACGAGAAGGCAATGCAAATCATTGACCAGAACCAGTTCCATCCTTGGGAAGGAGGCGAAGGCAAGATTCCTGCTCAGTATCAGCTCTGTCGCACCGAACTCGCAAAGAAGGCGATTGCATCAAAGGATTATGAACGTGCCATCACTCTTCTATCCGAATGTCTCACCTACCCTCATCATCTGGGCGAAGGCAAACTCTATGGTGCACAGGAGAACGACTTCTACTATTTCCTTGGAATAGCATACGATGCCATAGGTCAGAAAGAGCGTGCCATTGAGTGCTGGGAACAAGCAACTCTTGGACCTCAAGAACCTGCCGCTGCTATGTACTACAACGATGCCAAGCCAGATAAGATATTCTATCAAGGACTTGCACTTCAAAAGCTTGGTCGTGAGGGCGAAGCAAACGGTCGTTTCTACAAACTTCTCAACTACGGCAAACAGCATCTCTTCGATAATGTTGTGATGGACTACTTCGCCGTCTCTCTCCCTGACCTCCAGATTTGGGAAGGCGACCTCAACCTTGCCAACCAAATCCACTGCAAGTATATGCTTTCTCTCGGTTATCTCGGATTGGGCGATAAACAAAAAGCCCTCCACTACCTTGAAGAAGTGGAGAGACTTGACTGCAATCATCTCGGAATACTTGCTTTACGCACATTCATAGAAAACGAATAAAAAATTAATCTCCTACTCAATTGCGATAATCGAGTAGGAGATTTTTCTTTATCTCTTTATTATCTTCCTTCCGTTTACTATGTAAACACCTCGTGGAAGAAGTGAGAAGTTTGTGGTTATCCTACGTCCCGAAAGGTCGTATGTTCCAAGAACAGTGGTTTGCATACTGCTAGAAATATCTGCAATGTCTGAAGGTTCGTTATCCTTAGGCTCTTCATCAAGATAACCTTTATCTGCATAACCAAGATAATCTGACAAATAATCATATACATACTTAGTGCGCTTGCTAAGCCAATTATTACCTTTAATAGTGAGGGTCTGATAAGCATTTGCACCACCACTGCCCCACTTAGAATTGTCGTGTTCAAAAGACTTTGCTACAACATCATAATAATCGGAGCAATACTCCTGAAGTTCCGAAAGATGATTCTCATAGAAATCCGTCCAAACACGATAATATGCACGATTCATTTCTTCTCCACTGTAATAACGAAGCTTGTAGATGAAATCTTTTCCTGCAAATGATGTCTTTGTCCAGAAATCCATCTGCTGATCATGAGTAAAATAGTCACGAACAGACTCGTATCCAAATGCCCAATCGAAATCCCAAGCAGGACCAAACACATAACGGCATGAATCAGAAAGAATGTCACTATTGTAACAGAACATACTCTTAGGATGGAAGATTTCACGATTCAATATGAGTTCGTTAAGCATCAAATAGCGAGCAAGACTCTCAATATCCACATACTTGTTAATATTCTCTCCGCGTTTGAGTGCTGATACGAACGAGTTGAAATGCGATTCCACCTGCGCTAATGTCAATTCTGTACTTTCTTCATCGGAGAAGTCTGGACTTTTCACATTGACTGGTAGATTGTAGTCTGTTGTTCGGAAACGATACGCATCATCATAGTATGTGTCAAGTTCTAATAGCACAGCACGACTCTCATCATCAAGATCTATACTGTTGTTCGATAATCCCACATTCTCAGTGATTGTATAGGAACCACGATAATCACCGTTGATATACAGTTCAACAGGGAGAAAATGGTTAGCACCAGCACATTCCACCATTTCTGCAGCACGCGAACCAATGACATTAGTTGTCATCGAACCTTTGATAGCATTGGCAATGAGGTTCCAACTCTTACCTGCTTTCATTCCAAGAGGTTTCTGCTTTGTTGCGAACTTAATGTGATATGGGTTTTTAGGGTTTGCTTTCAGATTGTTATCCCACGAAGTATTACCTCTTCCCTTAATCCGCACATCAGTCTCTGTAAGGTCAGGGAAATATCCTGCACCGTCTATCTCAATCATGGCATCAACATATACTTCCTTTGAAGAAACGATTTTACCATCATTTGTATTGATACGAATAACAGGAATACCGTATTCAGTAGTTGGATGATCACACAAATAATCAACTATGACAACATAGTCACGGCCATAAGGACAGAACAACAATTCCCCATCACTTTGTTCACGCAACATACTGTAACCAGTCTTTGAAACTGTATAAACAATTGGTTCCTCGAAACGATGACTTGAATGTTTACTATTCTGCCTTTGATTGCCTACATAAAGCATGGCATCATCATCGCTTACCTTGATGCTCGGAATAAGTCTCTTGCCGATACTTCCCACCTTAACAGTAATAGTATCAGTCTCACCTATCTCACCCACAGCATCCACCATGAGCATATCATTGAACTTATTGTTGAACTTGAAACTCTCTATAGCAGCAAAACAGTTTGGCGCAACATTACTCAAACTATCAACATCTCTACTACGATACGAATGAATACCATCGTTCTTATCAGTAATAATTATATGTTTCCCATCATCTTCACTGCTCTTAATCAGTTCAACAGGGAAAGCATCAACAATGTTCTGCTTAGTATAAACATATAGAATATTACTTGTTACGGGAAGAATAGTTGGCGTTTCCTCCTCTTCTTCTTGAACAAAATCACTTGCATCATACTCATCAAAGACAATGTTCGAACCGAGATCCTTATTTGAATTTTGGTTGTCCCATATACTTATAATTCCATTACCCCTGTAATCATTCCATGCAGATTGCTGATGACTTGAGCAAGCAATAGAATATCCTCCAGATGAGTTTTTGATAAGAACAAAAGAAGATGCAGCATTTTCTATGTCACCTGATTTCTTCATTACAACAGGTTCACCATTTGATGTAGAAGAACTGCACGCTTTATGATTTGTTCCGTAGGCAAAATTATAAATAGAAAATTTGCCATTCTCTTCTGCCACAAAACACCAAAGATGTTCAGGTAATACAATATCAGCATTAGCGCACAATAATTGTGGCTCTGCTGCCATTACCATCTTATTGGCACGAATAGTCATTGTGTACCAATGGGTTGATGCAGCAAATCGACCATCTTCTATATTTGTTACCTTAAATGGTAGGTTTTCTGTTACTACTGTTTGAGCATTAACAGAAATACCTCCAAATAAGAGAAGGGCAAAAGTAATTGCACCAAATACTATTCTTAATACATTATTCATTACTTAATCTTTTCACATATCATCATTCGAACACGATCTGCAAAGTCTTCGTACGACTCTGCTGGGGAAGGCGAGACAACAGGAAGGAACTCAACTTCTATCTTCTGCTTCTTGATGAACTTAGAGCCCTTAGGCATTGCCTCAAATGCACCACGAATGACAACTGGAACGACAGGAACATCAAGTTCTTTAGACAAAATAGCGAAAGTCTTCTTGAACTTACCCACCTTACCAGTATTTGTTCGTGTTCCCTCAGGGAAGATGCAAAGGCTATGACCAGTCTTGAGCACTTCACCAAGCTGTTGGATTGAATCCTTGAGTGTGGACATATCCATGATGATGATACCATGATGACCGGCCAAGTATTTCTTCACAGCACCCTGCACATGCTTTGACTTTGCATAGAAGAACAAGTTCTTGATGTCCTTGCTCTTCATACATCCCGGCACAAGAAGACCATCAAGATAACTCTGGTGGTTAGGGGCAAGGATATAGTTACCCGACTGAGGTATATTTTCAAGTCCCTTAACCTCCATTCCTCCATAACACTTGAGGAAACGGTTAAATCCATGAGCAATAACAGGACCCGAAGACCACATGTTAGGAACAGAGACATTCTGTCCTTCCTCTTTCAGAAGTGTTGACCAGTCGGTTTGTGCCACTTCAATGCGAGTCTTGTAGTCTGCAATATGTTCTGCCAATTCCTGAACAGACTTGAAGCGTGACACTTCATCTGCAGTAAGTTTAAGACCGAAAGTCTGTTCGATAAAGCCCTGAAGACCTATCTTATCGAGGGAGTCGCAACCAAGATCAGTCTCGATGTTATCTGTAGGACGAATCTGATCGAGCTTCTTTTCTTCAAGGAGATAATTCTTCACAATCTGATATTCTTCAAACTGTGGCTCAACAAAGTCTTCATTGTGTACTGCCTTATGTGAACCCGACTCCAAGATGTCGTTAAGCTTAAATCTCTGAAGCTTCTCCATCTTTGTACGAGGAAGGTCACCACGATAGATGTAAACACTTACTATCTTCTTATAAGGTGCAATATCCTGATTGTATGGCTGAATAATATTTTCCTTGTAATACTTCTCAAGTTCCTCATCACTCATGTCTCGTGCAAGGTCATCCTGTGGAACGATGATAGCGGTAAGGTTCTCACCATCAAGAGTTACCGCACATTCCTTGATGACATCCACATTCTTCTCAAGCTTGAACTCAATCTCAACAGGGTTGATGTTCTTACCACCTGGAGTAACGAGGATTTCCTTCTTACGACCAGTAATATAGATGCGTCCATCAGGATCGATACGAGCAAGGTCACCAGTATGAACAAAACCATCGCTATCGATGATAGCTGCTGTTTCTTCAGGACGATTGTAGTAACCCTTCATGACATTCTTTCCACGAGCACAAATCTCACCATCAACGAGTTTCACCTCTACTGAAGGAAGAGCATATCCCACACTACCAGGAACAAGTCCAAAAGGACGAGTGAAGGCAATGATAGGAGCAGTCTCAGTCATTCCATAACCTTCAAGGAGATTAAGACCGAGCACCTTGAGTCCTCTTGCAATGTCTTTGTCAAGTGCAGCACCACCACTTACAAGGAACTGGATGCCACCCATCTTCTTCTTGACAGAAGCAAAGACGATAGACGAGAACTTATAACTATCAACCTTGTCACAAAGCCAGAATAGGAACTTAGTGACAGGGTTGGAATTTATCTTCTTCATGATGCCGTTGTAGAGGGTAGCCCAAAGACGAGGCACACCAATCATGAGTCCTATCTTTCCACGCTGCAAAGTGTCCATGATGTCAGGACCCGTGAGTGAAGGACAGATAGCCACACCACCACCAGTCTCGAATGGTGCCATAATAGAACCTACAAGTGGAAGAACATGGTGAAGTGGAAGAAGTATGATTGTACGGATATCCTTACTGAAAATCTTCACTTCCCTTGCCACACCATCAATGTTTGCCATGATATTGCGATAGGTGAGCATAACACCCTTTGGACTGCCTGTTGTACCTGAAGTATAACAGATGAGAGCTGTGTCCTCCATATCGTAAGAGAGGTCGGCTGGTTCTTGGTCTGTGAGTGGTGCTTCCTCATAGTCATCCATCATAAGAATACGCACATCACGTCCAGCCTCCTTGAGTCCTTGCTGAACAAGGTCAATCTTCTTCTTCGTTGTCCATATACATTCAGGTGTACAGTCGTTTACGATATATGCTATATCATGACTTGTACATGTAGCATCTACAGGAACTGCTATACCTTTATTCTGCCATACAGAATATAACGAATAAATCCATGCCTCGCGGTTCTCTGCAAGGATAATAGTCTTAGCGCCTACTGTTTTTTCACCTACACTGGCAAAGAGTGTTATACGACGAAGCATATCGTCGAATGTCACACGTTTCTCCCCTGAGATGATAGCTATCGGATTGCTATCATAAACATTAATTAATTTTTTCATTTATCGAGTTTTGTTTTTAGTATGTCAAACAAATAAGTAAGTTTAACCTCGATAGTCTGGTTTGATGAGCGAGCAAAGAATCCCTTCTTGCTATTATCATACATATCACCAAGTCCATACATATAACGAGCTTCAAGCATGAAATGTCCTATGACAGAGGAGTGTTCAACACCTATACCTGCCGAAATTCCATACGAGAGTTTATTATCAATGTCATTTTTATACTGATAATCTGGCTTATTGGGATAGTAAGGGTCGTTCCAAGGCTCATTAACAATCTTGTCATTATAACCGAGATAATAATGGAGTGTTGGTCCCGCCTCAAAGAGGAACTTCAAACCTTTTCGTTCTCTACCCCATCCCATCTGCATGAGAAGCGGCAGTTCAAGGAAATGCTGATTACGAATAAACTGCTTGTCAACACCAGGTTCAAAGAAGTCGCTCCAACCCAGATTTTGATAGTTGAGTTCTACCTGCACACCACAGATGCTATTATAGTATTTCTCGCAGATATAGCGAGCTGTAAAACCATACTGGGGTGATATCTTGTAGTTCTGCTTGAGCGGCGTGTTAGCAAACGACACCTTGTTACCACTTGCACCACACGATATTCCGACAGCAACATCAGTACGTGGAAGACCAACCTGAGCCACTGAGCACAAAGAGGTAAGGAAGCAGAGTATAAATAGAAGCTTACGCATGTGTTTCTTAGAAAACAGTATATGTGCCATCAGAATTAAAACGTACAAACATCACACTATTATTGATGGCTGCACCACCTGAGGCTTGAATAAAGTTAAATGGTGTCTGAATGCCTTCGTACTGTACACTTGTCTTTGCATTAAATGCAGAACCCTTCTCGTTGAGTCCTCGAATGAAGTAGTTGGCTATATCAAAACCAAGCACACCATACTTAGGGAAACTATTAACCTGTGGACGACGGAACCACTTAGTGAAGATAGTGTTGAAACGATTGAAGTTTGAATTGTTTGGATTAGCAAAGAATGTTGTGAAGAACACAGCATTATACTTCTTCAACGAATCAAAATACTTCGTATGAGTCTGCCATTCAGGATAGCCAAAGAGTGTAATCTTATATGCTTCATATTCCTTTTCCTTATTACGAAGTTTCTGAGTGAGGTTGCGAAGTGCAGCTTCCGAACCACTTGAAGGAACAAGAATATTTGTCTTGTCAGACACGAGATATTCACTAAGCGTTGAAATGTCAGCAATAGGAAGTGACTTGAAGGCAACATTGTTCTTCTTGAGAGACGACTTCAAGCCATTGAAGATATCCATATCCTTTGATTCATTCATGTCGATGAATACTACATTCGACTTGGAATAACGGTCTGCAAACTTACCATACACGGTAGAATATACAGTACTTTGTGGTGCTGAAATCTCGAACAAGTTCTTGTATGAAGTCAAGTCGTACGACTTTGTTGACATTGGAGTGACCATTGTAATGCTGTTGCTTGCTGCGAATGCTGCAACCTTAGCCGCATTGGCTGGGCGGAAAGGACCAACGATGAGGTTCACATGCTTGAGCATTGGCTGGTTGAGGATTGATGTCATTGAAGAGCCATCAGAACCTAATTCTTCGTATGCATACACTTCACAAGAGATGCCTTTGTGCTTGAGCGTATCAACGCCCATAAGGAAACCCTTATAGAAATCTGTAATCTTCTGTGCTTCAAGTGAACGGCGCGATTCATTAAGTGCGAAAGGTGCAATGACCGCAATCTTAATGACATCATAATGCTTGACAAGCGATTCCTGGCGCTTTTCTTCTATCTTTTCAAGCATCTCCGACTGCTTCTCTGCATGAATCTGCTTTTCCTGCACATTGTATGGAATACAAAGTTCTACTCCCTTCTTCAACTTACCATTGATAAGAAATGGGTTTGCAGCGATAAGGTCTTCCTGCGAGATGCCGTATTGAGCCGAAATGCCATAAATTGTCTCTTTCTTCTTAACAACGTGCGTCGCCTTGCAAGGACCAAGTTTCTTTATCTCTGGTGACGAACTTGTTGAAGGAATCTTAATGGACTGACCTGCCATGATGTTTTCTGTCATGCCAGGATTCGCATTAAGGATATCGTTGACAGTAACACCATACTGTCGAGAAATAGAATAAAGTGTTTCGCCAGAAGAAACCACATGACTGCTCACATGGTTCTGTGCCATCGCCCCAATAGAGAGCAACATCATCATCACTCCTAAGGAAAGTGTTTTAACTAAATTGTTCATCGTTATATGATAATTATCTGTTTCAAAGGGCAAATTTACAAAAAAATGTGCTAACAATCCTATATCTACCATATAAAAGATAAAAATAATATTAAAAAAAGGTGCATTTTTCGTTCTTTATGCCTAAATTTGCAGTTTGAACTCAACAAGCAAACAATGAAGAAGACTCTTTTATCTATATTGATGGTCCTCACATCAATCATTACAATGGCACAAAGTGCAGACCCCATCGTTACCTTTAACACAAAGAACGAAGATGGAGAAATGGAGGAAGTGGAACTCAAGGCAGGAGAAGAAAGAAGTGCTGAGGCACCACTCGAAATCACTTGTAAGGCTAATGTAGAATGTCCTTCTAACATGACATACAAGTTGGAATGGCAGTTGTACGATGAGCGACAAGGTGAGGATTCCCCTATCCTTACCCGTTTTGATGATGAGATGAAATACACTCTGATGAAGGATGGTTCGTTTGGCATAAAGCTCTACATCACATTCACCGATAAGAATGGTGATACTGTAGAATATGAAGCCGAACCAATAAAGATAACAATAGCTGCTTCGAAGCTGAATTGTCCAGACGGTTTCAGTCCTAATGGTGATGGCATAAATGACAAGTTAGTCATTAAATGTCAGTCCATTGTGAAGTGTTCAGGACTCATCTTCAACCGTTGGGGACAGAAGCTCCACACCTTCACCGTTGAGAACCTCGCTGATGGCTGGGACGGTATGGTAGGAGGTTCACCTGTCAAGGATGGAGTATATTTCATTCAAATCGACGCCTATGGTTCTGATGGCATCCATTACAAAATCAAGAAGGCAATCAACGTATTAAAAGGTTATCGTGAGGATTCGGAAAGAGACATGTAATCCCTCCCCTACTTATTCATGAACAAAAATGTAATCTCTATAGAAGGTGCTCGCGTCCACAACCTAAAGAACGTAGATGTCACCATTCCCCGCAACTCGCTGAGTGTCATCACCGGACTTAGCGGTTCGGGAAAATCATCACTTGCTTTCGACACCATCTTTGCCGAAGGACAGAGACGTTATATTGAGACTTTCTCAGCATACGTTCGCAACTTCCTCGGAGGAATGGAGCGTCCCGATGTGGATAAGATTACAGGACTGAGTCCGGTAATCAGTATCGAACAGAAAACCACAAACCGCAATCCTCGTTCTACCGTAGGTACTGTGACTGAGGTATATGACTACCTCCGTCTGCTCTTCGCTCGTGCAGGCGAAGCATTCAGTTACGAGACTGGTGAGAAGATGGTGAAATACACCGAAGAACAAGTGCTTGATTTGCTTCTCGAACGCTATGATGGCAAGGCGGTATATATACTTGCTCCCGTAGTCAGGAGTCGTAAAGGTCACTACCACGAACTCTTTGAAAGCATTCGACGAAAGGGATATATCTATGCTCGCATCGATGGTGAGATTGAGGATATCTCACTTGGTAAGAAGCTGGACCGTTACAAGACTCACAATGTGGAAGTTGTGATAGACAAATTAAAGATTAACTCTAAGGACACCGAACGCCTCAAGAAGTCATTATCTGAAGCCATGAATATGGGTGAAGGACAGATTATGATTATGGAGAAGGGAACAGACGAGTTGAAGCATTACTCCAAGCGTCTTATGTGTCCTACCACTGGTCTTTGTTATCACGAACCAGCACCAAACAATTTCTCGTTCAACTCTCCTGAGGGTGCATGTCCTAACTGTAAAGGTTTGGGCTTTGTTAACCTCATTGATGAGGAGAAGATTATCCCAGACCGTTCGCTGTCAATCCGTGAGGGCGCTCTTGCTCCACTTGGCAAGTATCGCCAGGCAATGATATTCTGGCAGATTGCTGCCGTACTCGACATGCACGAATACGACCTCAGCACTCCTATCGAGAAGATGTCGGAAGATGCCATTCACGACATCATCTATGGCTACTCGGAAAGAATAAAGATTAGCAAGGAACTCATACATACCAACTCAGACTTCTATACTGAATACGAAGGTCTTGCGAAGTACATCAACCAACTTCGTGAGGCTGAGACCTCTGCTTCTGCACAGAAGTGGGCAGACTCGTTCGACAAGATCGCTACTTGTCCTAAGTGTGGAGGTGCAAGACTCAATCGCGAAGCCATATACTTCCGCATTGATGGAAAGAACATTCACGAACTTTCCACTATGGACCTCAGTGAACTGTACTCATGGATTGATGGTTTGGAAGACCGACTCGATGGCAAGCAGAAGAAGATTGCCATTGAGATTATAAAGGAGATTCGTTCGCGACTTCAGTTCTTGCTCGATGTAGGACTAAACTACCTTTCTCTTTCTCGTTCATCAGTTAGTCTGTCGGGTGGAGAGAGCCAGCGCATACGACTTGCCACACAGATAGGTAGCAAACTTGTCAATGTGCTTTATATCCTTGATGAACCAAGCATCGGACTCCATCAGCGTGACAATGTGCGACTTATCAACTCCTTGAAGACTCTTCGTGATGAGGGAAATACCGTTATTGTTGTGGAGCACGACAAGGACATGATGCTCAATGCAGACTACATCGTCGATATGGGACCGTTTGCAGGCAGAAGAGGTGGCGATGTTGTCTTTCAAGGCACACCGCAGAATATGCTTGAAGGTGACACTATGACTGCAAACTACCTGAATGGCAAGATGAAGATTGAGGTTCCTACTGAACGCAGAAAGGGCAATGGGAAGTCGCTCAAACTATCTGATTGCACAGGAAACAACCTGAAGGATGTGACTGTAGAGTTTCCTCTCGGCACACTCATCTGCGTAACGGGTGTTAGTGGTTCGGGCAAGTCAACCCTCATCAATGAGACACTCCAACCTATTCTCTCGCAACATTTCTACCGTTCATTGAAGGACCCACTTCCATATAGGGAGCTTGAAGGAATAAAGAACATAGATAAGGTTGTGACTGTCGATCAGAGTCCTCTTGGTCGAACTCCTCGAAGCAACCCAGCAACCTACACAGGTGTGTTCTCCGACATTCGTTCTCTATTTGTTGAAATGCCAGAAGCCAAGATGCGAGGCTACAAGCCTGGCCGTTTCTCGTTCAACGTGGCTGGAGGTCGATGCGAGACATGTGGAGGTAATGGCTACAAGACCATCGCCATGAACTTCCTTCCTGATGTCTTCGTTCCATGCGAGACATGTCACGGGAAACGCTATAACCGCGAGACCTTAGAGGTTCGTTTCAAGGGCAAATCTATTGCTGATGTACTCGACATGACCATCAATCAGGCTGTCGAGTTCTTCGAGAACCAACCTTCTATCCTCAACAAGATAAAGACCATTCAGGATGTTGGTCTTGGCTACATCAAACTCGGACAGCCATCTACCACTCTTTCAGGTGGTGAAAGTCAGCGAGTGAAACTTGCCACCGAACTCTCGAAGCGAGACACAGGCAAGACTCTTTACATCCTCGATGAACCGACTACAGGTCTCCACTTTGAGGACATCCGCGTACTCATGACCGTACTCAACCGCCTCGTCGCAAAGGGCAACACGGTGATAGTCATCGAACACAACCTTGATGTCATAAAACTTGCCGACTACATCATCGACATGGGTCCAGAAGGAGGTCGTTCTGGTGGTGAACTCGTCGTCTGCGGCACCCCTGAAGAGGTAGCACAGTCGGGCAAAGGAATTACAAGTGCGTTCCTCTTGGAGGAACTTGGAATTAACAAAAAGCATAACAGCGTAACGACGTAACGGCATAATCACCTAACTACGTAATCACGTAATAACGTAACTATGCCCCCCCTAAAAATAAACTAAAATTGATTTATCCAACTACATTTGAAAATAAGATAGGTTTTGATACCATAAGGCAGCACTTGACAGAGTACTGCCTTTGTGAGCTTGGACAGCAGAGGGTGAAGGAAATGACTTTCTCCACAGACTACAGTTATGTGAAGAAACAAGTCAGGATGACAAGCGAGTTCATGCGTATCATTCAGGAAGAGGATTTCCCAGCACAAAACTTCTTTGATGTGAGGAAGTCCTTGAAGCGCATCCGCATTGAGAATACCTTCCTTGAGGTGCAGGAACTCTTCGACCTTCAACGCTCTCTCGACACTATCCACCAGATTGTGTCGTTCCTCCAGAAGTCTGTCGATGAAGAACATACCATACCTGTATATCCTCACCTTCAGGACCTTGCATCCAATGTATCAACCTACCCTCATGTCGTGAAACGCATAGACCAGATACTTGACAAGTTTGGTCATGTGAAGGATAGTGCATCGCCTATCCTTATGGCAATCCGTCGCGAACTGGCTGCCACGGCAGGTAGCATTTCACGCACCCTCAATAGCATCATGAAGTCGGCTAAGGGCGAAGGACTTGTTGACAAGGATGTGTCGCCTACCCTTCGTGACGGACGACTCGTCATTCCTGTTGCTCCAGCCATGAAACGCAAGATTCGTGGTATTGTGCATGATGAGTCAGACACGGGTAAGACCGTCTTCATCGAACCTGCAGAGGTGGTTGAAGCCAACAACCGCATCCGTGAGTTGGAAAGTGATGAACGACATGAGATTAAGCGCATACTCCGTGAGTTCACAGCCAGCATCCGACCTGAAGTGCATGAGATGATGGCTTCATACGAATTTCTTGCTGACATCGACTTCATACGAGCAAAGGGACGCTTTGCCATCCGCACCAATTCCATCGAACCAACCATCGAGGACCATCAGGTCATTGACTGGAGCATGGCACGCCATCCTCTGCTCATCCTCTCCTTTGAACACAAGGAAGGAAAGAAGATTGTTCCGCTCGACATTCTCCTCAACAAGAAACAGCGCATACTCCTCATCTCTGGTCCTAATGCCGGAGGTAAGTCTGTGTGCCTCAAGACCGTTGGTCTGCTTCAGTATATGCTTCAGTGCGGTATGCCTGTACCACTTGCAGAGAGCAGCATCATGGGTATGTTCCGCAGCATCTTCATCGACATTGGTGATGAACAGAGCATGGAGAACGACCTCTCTACATATTCATCCCACCTTCTGAACATGAAACAGATGATGCGCCACTCTGATGGAGCATCACTCATCCTCATCGATGAGTTTGGTACTGGTACCGAGCCACAGATTGGTGGTGCTATCGCTGAGAGTGTGCTGAAACGATTCAACAAACGACATGCCTACGGAGTCATAACCACCCACTACCAGAACCTGAAACACTATGCTCAGGAAACACAAGGCATAGTGAACGGAGCGATGCTCTACGACCGTCAGCAGATGGCACCTCTCTATCAGTTGCAGATTGGTAATCCTGGTTCCAGCTTTGCCGTCGAAATAGCGAGGAAGATTGGTATTCCTGAGGATGTGATTGCCGATGCTTCAGAGATAGTGGGTAAGGATTACATCAACTCCGACAAGTACCTTCAGGACATTGTTCGTGACAAACGATACTGGGAAAACAAACGCCAGAACATCCATCAGCACGAAAAACAGATGGAGGCTACCATTCAGCGCTATGAGGCTGAGATTAAGAAGCTCTACGATGAACGAAAAGAAATCATCGCTCGTGCAAAGGCTGAGGCAGAGGAACTCCTGAAGAACTCGAATGCTCGTATTGAACAAATCGTGCGTGAGATTAAGGAGGCACAAGCCGAGAAGGAGGCCACTCGTCGTATTCGCCAGGACTTCAACGACTTCAAACAGGAGGTTAAGGCTATCGACGAAACGGCGATTGAGGAGAACATCAAGCGCCAAATGGAGAAGATTAAACGCAGAAAAGAGAATAAGGGCAAGAACAAAGGGCCTCAAACCACCCAGAAAGAGACTACTTCCGAGAGCAAGCCAATCACATACAAGAGCATGTCGGAACAAATCATCGAACTCTACAACGCTCTCAACAGCTCTTCTTCATCCGAACCACTCTATGTGCGCATCAAGGGTACCACCACACCAGGAACCATCCAGTCGCTTGCAAGCAAGGAAGCCAGAGTGGCGTTTGGTTCGGTTATCACCAATGTGAAGATTGACCGTCTCGAACTCTGTGATGCACCAAAACAGAACAAGGCACAAGCTGCTGCCACCTTCGTGAGTGCTCAGACTCGTGATGACATTCGCCAGAAAACGCTCAACTTCAAGTCCGACATTGATGTGCGAGGAATGCGTGGCGATGAAGCAGTACAGACCATCACCTACTTCATCGACGATGCCCTCGTGGCAGGTGTATCTCGTGTCCGCATCCTGCACGGCACAGGTTCAGGTATTCTGAAAACACTCATCCGCCAATATCTGCGCACTATCCCGGCTGTCAGCGACATCCGCGATGAACATCCACAGTTTGGTGGTGCAGGAATTACTATTGTAGAAATGATATAAAACTATGGAACAGCCTATCCTAAACGAACACAACAAAGACGAGCATGCTCCTGCCCACACAGCCGAGCATCTGCTCAACCAGACTATGATTCGCCTCTTTGGGTGTGAACGCTCAAAGAACGCCCACATCGAACGCAAGAAGTCGAAGATAAACTACAATCTCGCCGAGTGTCCTACACCAGAACAGATTGCAGACATCGAGCAACGAATGAACCAGCTCATAGAACTCGACCTCCCTGTCACCTTCGAGTTTGTCACACGCGACAACATCCCCGAAGGTGTAGTCCTCGACAAGCTACCCGAAGATGCAAGTGAAACTCTCCGCATAGTCCGCATCGGCGACTACGACATCTGTGCCTGCATCGGCAATCATGTACAATCCACCAAAGAAATTGGTTCCTTCAAGATTACCAGCACCAGCTACAACGATGGTTCCTTCCGAATAGTATATAAAGTAAACAAGGCATAAAACAGGCCCAAAACAGTCAACATTCATGAACCTGTCCCTTGACCCAGATTTTCAAGAAAATTAGGGGGTAAAAACATAACCAATTAGGATATAACATAATACTTATGTCTTATACTGAAAAAGGTTTACACATTGTAACATCAACAAAGTATAAACCTAT
>CALBJW010000050.1 GCA_937893145.1 uncultured Prevotellaceae bacterium
CATTCCTCAGCCAGAAGCTTCCTGTAAGTCGTCTCCAGCGTGACCTCACAGACTCTACTGTTCTCCGCAATGTAGGTGTTCCAATGGGCCACATGGTTATCTCTATCCAGAGCACACTCAAGGGACTTCGCAAGCTCCTCCTCAACGAGGCCGCTATCAACCGTGACCTCGACAACTGCTGGGCAGTATGTGCTGAGGGTATCCAGACCATCCTCCGTCGTGAGGCTTACCCACACCCATACGAGGCTCTCAAGGCACTCACTCGCACAAACTCAGCTATCACTGCTGAATCAATCAGCAACTTCATCGATGGACTCGAAGTGAGCGAAAGCGTTAAGGCTGAACTCCGTGCCATCACTCCACATAGCTACACAGGTATGTAATGCCCCTCCCCAGCCCTCCCCAAAGGGAGGGAGAAAGGGCTACCGTAATAGAATTTTATATAAAAGATTGTAATTAATAAAAAAATTAAAGAAGTAAAAATGTCTGAATTAGAAGAATGGCAGGGAACAAGCTCTGCATCAGAGAATTCTGAGAACAATGGCGGCCGTGAGGGCTACCGCTCTTACAACCGTGAAAACACTTACGCATCGAGTCGTCCATCATACAACCGTGGTGATCGTCCTCAGCGTCCACGTTTCAACCGCAACAATGCTCCTGCATACAGCGCACAGGGTGAGCGTGGTTTCCGTCCAGCAGGTTTCGGTGGCAACAACAATGGTGGTGAGGAGCGTCCTCAGCGCAGTTACGGCAATCGTTACGATGGACAGGAACGTCCAAGTTATAATCAAAACCGTCAGGGCGGCTACAACAACAATCGTCAGGGTGGTTACAACAATAATCGTGGTGGCTATCAGCAGCGCCAGGGTGGCTACAACAATCGTGGTTACCAGCGTCAGCAGGATGGCGACTTCGAACAGCAGGGTGGCTACCAGCAGCGCGGCGGTTACAACAACAATCGTGGCGGCTACAACAGCAATCGCCAGGGTGGCTACAACAATAATCGTGGTGGTGGCTACAACAACAATCGTGGCGGTTACAACAACAATCGCCAGGGTGGCTACAACAATAATCGTGGTGGTGGCTACAACAACAATCGTGGTGGCTATCAGCAGCGTCCTCGCACAGCAGACTACAATCCAAACGCTAAGTACTCAATGAAGAAGCAGATTGAGTACAAGGAGTATCTTGAGGATCCAAATGCACCAATCCGTCTTAACAAGTTCCTCGCTAATGCAGGCGTTTGCTCACGTCGTGAGGCAGACCAGTTCATCCAGGCAGGTGTAGTTAAGGTAAATGGCGAAATCGTTTCAGAACTCGGTACAAAGGTACAGCGCACAGACACTGTACACTTCCACGACCAGCTCGTAAGCATCGAGAAGAAGGTATATGTCCTCCTCAACAAGCCAAAGGATTATGTCACTACTTCCGACGACCCACAGCAGCGCAAGACTGTCATGGACCTCGTTAAGAACTGCTGTCGTGAGCGCATCTATCCTGTAGGTCGTCTCGACCGCAACACAACAGGTGTTCTTCTCTTCACTAACGATGGTGAACTTGCTTCTAAGCTCACACATCCTAAGTTCCTCAAGAAGAAGATTTACCATGTTCACCTCGACAAGAACTGTGCAGCTTCCGACCTCCAGCAGATTGCAGAGGGTATCACACTCGAAGACGGTATGATTCGTGCAGATGAAATCGCATACGCAAGCGATGTAGATAAGAAGCAGGTAGGCATCGAGATTCACTCAGGTAAGAACCGTATCGTTCGTCGTATCTTCGAGAGCCTTGGCTACAAGGTTTGCAAGCTCGACCGTGTGATGTTCGCAGGTCTTACAAAGAAGGGACTTAAGCGTGGTGACTGGCGCTTCCTCACAGAACAGGAAGTTGCAATGCTCCACATGGGTAGTTTTGAATAAAACACAAAATAACTTTATGAAAAGAACAAAGATTGTTGATGCACTTGCATCGACCAACTACAATCAGGAAATCACAGTGATGGGTTGGGTACGCACCCACCGTTCAAGCAAGGCTGTAGATTTCATTCAGCTCAACGACGGTTCTACAATCAAGAACATTCAGGTAGTTGTTGATGCTGGTATTGCAAGCGACGAATTGCTCAAGCAGATTACTACAGGTTCATGTATCAGCGTGAAGGGTATCCTCGTTGAGAGTCCTGCACAGGGACAGGCATCAGAGGTACAGGCAAAGGAGATTGAACTCTTCGGTGCTTGTGCATCAGACTATCCAATGCAGAAGAAGGGACAGTCATTCGAGTATATGCGCCAGCACGCCCACATGCGTCTTCGTACAAATACATTCGGTGCAGTGATGCGTATTCGCCACAACATGGCAATGGCTATCCACACCTACTTCCATGAGCATGGATACTTCTACTTCCACACTCCGCTCATCACAGCAAGCGACTGCGAGGGTGCAGGTCAGATGTTCCAGGTCACTACAAAGAACCTCTACGACCTCAAGAAGGACGAGAACGGTAGCATCATCTATGATGATGACTTCTTCGGCAAGATGACATCCCTCACCGTATCAGGTCAGCTCGAAGGCGAACTTGGTGCCACAGCACTTGGACAGATTTACACCTTCGGTCCTACATTCCGTGCAGAGAACAGCAATACACCTCGCCACCTCGCAGAGTTCTGGATGGTAGAGCCAGAGGTTTGTTTCATCGACCTCGACGACCTCATGACACTTGAGGAAGACTTCATCAAGTATTGTGTACGTTGGGCACTCGACAACTGTCGTGAAGACCTCGAGTTCCTCAACAAGATGATTGACAAGGGCCTTATCGAGCGTCTCGAAGGCGTACTCAAGGAAGAGTTCGTTCGTCTCCCATACACAAAGGGTATCGAAATCCTTCAGGAAGCCATCAAAGGCGGCAAGAAGTTCGAGTTCCCATGCGAGTGGGGCGATGATCTCGCATCAGAGCACGAGCGCTACCTCGTAGAGGAATACTTCAAGAAGCCAGTCATCATGACCAACTACCCTAAGAAGATTAAGGCATTTTACATGAAGATAGATGCAGAGAAGCCAGTCTTCAACGGTCAGGAGATGGAAGAGACAGTACAGGGTACAGATGTCCTCTTCCCACAGATTGGCGAAATCATCGGTGGTTCCGTTCGTGAAGAGAACTACGACAAGCTCATCGGCGAGATTGAGTCACGCAACATCCCTATGAAGGACATGTGGTGGTACCTCGACACACGTCGTTTCGGTTCTTGTCCACATGGTGGTTTCGGACTCGGTTTCGAGCGTCTCATCCTCTTCGTGACAGGTATGCAGAACATCCGTGATGTCATCCCATTCCCACGTACACCAAAGACAGCAGAATTCTAAAGTGAAAATATTTTTCCGAAATGCTTGCATGGTCCAAATATTATTCGTACCTTTGCACCGCATTTCGGAAGAAAGGGCGTTTAGCTCAGCTGGTTCAGAGCATCTGCCTTACAAGCAGAGGGTCGGCGGTTCGAATCCGTCAACGCCCACTTATTTAGTCGGAAGGTCTCCATATTGGAGACCTTCTTTGCTTATACATAGTGCCTCCTTACCTATTATTTGTACTAAAATATGTAAATAAATTGGATAAAAGTTTAACAAATCCTAAAATCCTTTGTGGGGTGACGCGCAAATTGTATCTTTGCATACCTATTTAATAATAAGAATCAACAACCGCAATCTAAAAAAATGAAACGAATATTCATAAATATAGCCTGTGCAGCCCTTGCCGTGTTAGCTATGGTGTCATGCTCGGACAAATATTCAATCTCGGGTACATCACTCCAGTCGGTGTATGGTGCCAACATGGCATTCCTTCGTGGAGCAGAAGACGCACAGACCATAGACTCGTGCGAGATTGTTCATGGCAACTTCAGCATGACAGGTGTGCTTGATTCTGTACAGTGTGTAGCCCTCGTTCTTGGCAACATGAATATCCCAGTCATCCTTGAGCAGGGCGAGATAAAGGTTAGTTTCGCCAACTCAACCCTTAGGGTTAGCGGCACACCCCTCAACGACAAGTTCTTCTCCTTCCTCACCTCACGCGATTCACTGACAATGCTTGTCAACGAACTCCCAGAGAAAGAGTCGAAGATGATACTCAACGGAGTGCCAGAGAATGAGATTTACACCGTACTTGGAGAAGAAGAGGCAGACCTTCGAATGCAGCTCGACAAGATGGACACCGACTTCGTGACCGCCAACTTCGACAACATCCTTGGAGTCACCTGGTTCTTGCGACTCTGCGCTCTCGAATCCATGAAGTTTGGATTCCCAACCACCTCCCCAATGCTTGACGAGATATACGGCAAGGCTCCCGACACTTTCCGCGACAATAAAGAAGTCGTTGACTTCATGAACAAGGTGAACGGAAAGTAAAGATTATCTCTGCATAACGAAGCAGCTTTTATAAAACAAAAATTGTTGCATGCAATGTTGCATGCAACAATTTTTATTTTTTTTATCCGTTCATCGAGATGAGGAACTCTTCGTTGTTCTTGGTTCCGTTCATGTGCTGGAGCATGAAGTTCATGGACTCGATGGTGGTCATGTCGGAGATATGCTTGCGGAGTACCCACATACGGTTGAGGGTGTTCTGGTCGTGGAGCAGGTCGTCGCGACGGGTGCTTGAAGCAATGAGGTTGACTGCTGGGAATATGCGCTTGTTGGCAAGGCTGCGGTCGAGCTGGAGTTCCATGTTACCTGTTCCCTTGAATTCCTCAAAGATTACTTCGTCCATCTTCGAACCTGTGTCGATGAGGGCTGTGGCGATGATGGGGAGTGAACCACCACCCTCGATGTTGCGGGCTGCACCGAAGAAACGCTTTGGCTTGTGGAGGGCATTGGCATCCACACCACCCGAAAGGACCTTGCCCGATGCTGGAGATACGGTGTTGTAGGCACGGGCAAGACGAGTGATGGAGTCGAGGAA
Source organism: uncultured Prevotellaceae bacterium (assembly GCA_937893145.1). Classification (GTDB taxonomy): domain Bacteria; phylum Bacteroidota; class Bacteroidia; order Bacteroidales; family Bacteroidaceae; genus Minthosoma. The sequence goes on from CALBJW010000050.1 coordinate 4,949, forward strand.
GATGACTACATCGTGTCCACATTCTACCATTCGCTTTGCCTTCTCAAGTACGATGCCTGCAATCTTGACATGGTTCTCGGCTGGTGCATCGAAAGTAGAGGCGATAACCTCTGCATTGACGGTACGAGCCATGTCGGTCACTTCCTCTGGTCGTTCGTCGATGAGGAGCATCATGAGGTAGGCATCTGGGTGGTTGGCTGCGATGGAGTTGGCAATATCCTTCATGAGGAGTGTCTTACCTGTCTTTGGCTGTGCCACGATGAGCGCACGCTGTCCCTTACCGATAGGGGCGAAGAGGTCAACGATACGAGACGAGTAGGAGTCGCCATATCCTTTGCAGAGCTTGAACTTCTCATCTGGGAAGAGTGGTGTAAGGAACTCGAATGCGATACGGTCGCGAACAACGGCTGGGTCACATCCGTTTATCTTCACAACATCGGTGAGAGGGAAGAAGCGTTCTCCATCGCGTGGAGGGCGAACGAATCCTTCAACGACATCACCATTCTTCAGACCGAACTGCTTAACCTGCTGTGGTGATACATATACATCGTCTGGAGAAGGGAGGTAGTTGTAGTCGGAACTGCGGAGGAATCCGTAGTTATCTACTGTGTCGAGTACGCCAGTTATCTTGATGATGTTGTCAAACTGATAAGCTGGTTCGATGACATTGACTGGCTTTTCAGCAGGTGCTGGTCTCTTCTGCTGCTTGGCAGAGGAGTTGCGAGCATCGTTGTTGTCCTGGCGAGACTGTTCCATGTTCTTGTGCAAAGGCACAGGACCATAAGTGTTTTCTGCTGGGATGTCTTCTATGATGATGAAGTCTGTGCCATCAGTAGGAGGAACAAACTCGTTTGTCTTGATGATTATGTTGGTTGGTTCGGAAGAAGGTTGGAATGATGCTTCAGGAACCTCACTCAACATCTGTTCTGGAACGGCAGGAATCTCTTTCTCTTCTTCTGCTGCTTCTGGAATATCTGCTACGACTGGTTCGGCAGTAGTTTGCTGTTCTGCCTGAGCCTTTGCCTCTTCTTCTGCCTTCTTCTCGGCAGCAGACTTGCGACCACGCTTCTTTGGTGCTGGTGCCTCTGGGGCATCATCACTGGCATCTGCCTTCTTGCTCTTGGTGTTCTTCTCTGCCTTTGCCTCTTCCTCAGCCTTCTTCTCAGCGGCAGACTTGCGACCGCGCTTCTTTGGTGCAGGAGCCTCTGCCTCAGGTGCAGATTCGGCAACAGGTGCTGCAGCCTCTGCCTCAGGGGTGTCCTTTATGAGCGAGAGTAGGTCTTGCTCGTCCTTTGAGAGGTCGGCAAAGAGTGATTCGTCTTTTGTTATTGTCATGCTTTTGTCAATCTTCTTTCCCTTAGCACCATTGGCACTGAAAACGCGGTCCACGTTCTTCACGGTAACGCGTTGGCGCTTTTTGCGTTCTGGTTGTTCGTTTGCCGATGATGCTGCAACTACTGCCTGGTCATCAATGATACGGAAAACGAGGGCATCCTTGTCCATTCCGCTTGGGTTAATGCCCATTTCTTCTGCAATCTGCAGAAGTTCATCCATTTCTTTTTCTTGCAGTTGATGTAGATTATACATAGTGATATATCTAATATGAGTATAATTATCCTAATTGATAGACCGCAATACACACCTATACATTGATGGTGTATTTGCAATTTATCGCTTAAAAATCGTAAAATGTTTTGGAAATTGTAACAGTTTGTATTGAAAAATATTGTTCTGAGACATCAGAGTGCTTCAGAATTGCGCTGCAAAGGTAAGAAAAGTTTTTGTTTTCGCAAAAATATTAAAAGAAAAAAGTGCCGTATTGGCACTTTTTGTATTTTGGAAGTTTAAGTTTTGGGAACGATAGATATGTTGGTATTATATTATGTGCCCTTCGGACCAATTGAAAAAACATGAAAGAAACAAGAAAAACATAAAAAAACAGTTCATTTATTGTTTTTTCTTGTTTTTGTTCTGTTTCTTAAGGGTTTTTCTCATCATGGCGCTTGCGCATAAACCACTATGTGCCAGCATATATATGGTTTACTTACCTAAACTATTATTTATTGATTCGATGTAGTCGAGCACTTCCTCCCTGCCGAGTCGTGATTCGCTGCTTGTGATGAAGTAGGGTGGGAGTTCCTCCCACGACTCCTTGAGGAAGTCGGTATATTTCTTTACGGCTGGTAGTACCTGTTGCTTCTTGAGTTTGTCTGCCTTAGTGAATATGATGGAGAAAGGCACATTGTTCTCGCCGATGAACTCCAAGAACTCTATGTCCTTCTTCTGGGGATTGAGACGGATGTCGATGAGGACGAAGAGACAGGTGAGTTGTTCACGGTCAAGCACATAGTGGCTGATGATGTTGGTGAGTTTCTCTATCTCTTTCTTGCCTCGCTGAGCATAGCCATATCCTGGGAGGTCAACAAGATACCAGTTGTCATTCACGAGGAAATGGTTGATGAGCATGGTCTTGCCCGGAGTGGATGATGTCATGGCGAGTTTGGACTTGCCTGTAAGCATGTTGATAAGACTCGACTTGCCTACATTACTTCTGCCGATAAATGCATATTCGGGTAGGTTTGTCTTTGGGCACATATCTGCTCTTGGAGATGAACCCTTGTATTCAGCTGATTTTATTTTCATAATATCACACTAATCTTTTATTATACAAATTCGCTTAGTTCGAGCCAGCGCATTTCCTTCTCGTCGAGTTCTTCGTTGAGAAGAGGGAGCCGCTTGCTCAGTTGGGTAATGGTTTCGACATCGGTGGTGCCACCACAAAGGGCGGTGTTAATCTCTTCCTTCTCCTTGTTGAGAGCCTCGATGTCGATTTCGAGTTGTTCAAATTCGCGCTTCTCCTTAAAGGTGAGTTTGCGTGCTCGGTTCTGGTTGCGACCATCGGAAACGGAAGCATCAGCCGCTTTAGACTGTTCCTTTTCCTTTGTGGCAGCATTGGCTATCTCTGCCTTCTTCCATTCGCGGTATTGGCTGTAGTTGCCAGGGAAGTCCTGAATCTCACCATCGCCCTTGAAGACGAGCAGATGGTCCACTACCTTGTCCATGAAGTAGCGGTCGTGGGACACGATGATGAGGCATCCCTTGAACTGCTTCAGGTACTCCTCAAGAATCTGCAGTGTCACGATGTCGAGGTCGTTGGTAGGTTCGTCGAGAATGAGGAAGTTTGGTGAACGCATAAGCACCGAACAGAGGTAGAGTCGCCGGCGTTCTCCTCCAGAGAGTTTTGCAACATAGTTGAACTGCTCCTCAGGAGTGAAGAGGAAGTGCTGCAAGAGTTGGCCAGCACTGAGTTTCTGACCATTTCCCATATCCACATATTCCGCTATGTCGCGAATGATGTCGATGACCTTCTGGTCCTCACGAAACGACATGCCCTCCTGGCTGTAGTGACCAAAACGAACGGTCTCGCCAATCTCGATGGTTCCTAAGTCCTGCGGTTCAAGTCCGAGAAGCATCTTCACGAAGGTGGATTTGCCTGCACCGTTATTGCCCACGATGCCCATCTTCTCGTATCGAGTGAAGGAATATTCGAAGTCCTTGAGTATGACCTTGTCATCAAAGGACTTGCACACATTTCGTGCTTCAAATATCTTGCTTCCGATGTATGTGCCACCCATCTCAAGACGCACCTTGTTGTCCTGAATGCGTTGTTTGGCAGCCTTCTCCAGTTCGTAGAACGACTCGATGCGATAGCGTGCCTTGCTACTTCTGGCGCATGGAGTGGAGCGCATCCATTCCAGTTCGGTGCGGTAGAGGTTGTTGGCACGAGTGATGTAGGCATTGAGGTTGTCGATGCGTTCCTGTCTCTTCTTGAGGTAGTAGGAATAGTTGCCTTCGTAGGTGTAGAGTTGTTCGTCGTCCATCTCGATGATGGTGGAACAGATGCGGTCGAGGAAATAGCGGTCGTGAGTCACCATGAAGATGGACATCGTAGAACGAGTGAGGAAGTTCTCAAGCCACTCAATCATCTCAAGGTCGAGGTGGTTCGTAGGCTCATCAAGGATGAGAAGGTCGGGTTCTTTAGCCAGCACCTGTGCTAAGGCGATACGCTTCACCTGTCCTCCAGAGAGTTGGCTCATAGGTCGCTTCGCCTCCTCCTCAGTTATCTTCATCTGGGTGAGGAGTTGCTTGTAGCGTAGAACCTCCCCCGTCCCCTCCGAAGGAGGGGTGAAGGCTGCGCTTGACATTGTATCTACAAGCCCTCCCTCTTGGGGGGATATGGAGGTGGTTGGACTTTGTTCCAAATATCCAACCTTGATTCCGTTGCGGAAAATCATCTTGCCTCCATCATCGCCCTCCTTGCCAGCAAGGATGCTGAGGAGCGTGCTTTTGCCCGTTCCGTTCTTGGCGATGAGACCGATGCGCTCACGCTCATTGATGGTGAAAGAAATGTTCTCGAAAAGCACTCTGTGACCTATGCGTTTCGTAAGTCCGAGCACTTCTAAATATGGTGTTACTGATGCCATGTATGTTTATTTATGGGGCAAAGGTACAAATAATTATGAATTATGAATTAATAATTATGAATTAATTAGTATCTTTGTGGCAAATAGAAAACTTGAAATATGAAAAAACTCTTATTTGCACTTGCTGTCGCACTCATTTCGCCGATAGGTACATTTGCACAGGTGGACCGCAGACCAGCACTCGAGGAACGCTGTTTCACATCGCCAGCTGTTGAGGCATTGATGCAGAAGGTGGCACAGAACATCAAGGACGAGAAACTCCGTGAGATGTTCCTGAACTGCTATCCAAACACCCTCGACACCACCGTGAAGCGAGGCACCCGAAATGGTAAGGACGACACCTTTGTCATCACTGGCGACATCAATGCCATGTGGCTTCGTGACTCGTCGGCTCAGTTGTTTCCTTACCTCAGTCTGATGAAGGACGACATAGAACTGCAGCGACTCGTTGCGGGAGCAATACACAGACAGATGCATTGCATACTCATCGACCCATACGCCAATGCCTTCAACATGGAGGCTACAGGAAGCGAGTGGAAGAGTGACTACACTACGATGCTTCCAGAACTGCATGAACGCAAGTGGGAGATAGATTCGCTTTGCTATGCCATCCGACTGGCATACTACTATTGGCTCATCACGGGTGATGATTCGGTGTTTGATTATGAATGGAAGAAAGCCATGCACCTCATTGTACAGACCTTCCGAGAACAGCAGCGCAAGGAGAACAGAGGACCTTATAAGTTTCAGCGCAAGACTCATGCCCCATCAGATACACAACAGGGATGGGGATGGGGAGCACCAGTCAATCCTTGTGGACTCATCTTCTCTGCTTTCCGTCCTTCCGACGATGCCACACAGTACGGGTTCCTCATTCCTTCAAATATGTTTGCCGTTGTGTCGCTCCGCCAGTTGGCTGAGATGACAGACAAGATAACTCATGAAACAGCCTTTGCAGAGGAGTGTCGTGAGATGGCAAATGAGGTGGATGCCGCAATCAAGAAGTATGCCATCGTTAACCATCCTAAGTATGGAAGGATATTTGCATACGAGGTGGATGGTTTTGGCAATTACTTCATGATGGACGATGCCAATGTGCCTTCACTCCTTTCACTTCCTTATCTTGGTTATTGCAAAGCTAACGACCCGATATATCTGAGCACTCGTCGTTTTGTGTGGAGTCAGGACAATCCTTATTTCTTCCGAGGCAAGGATGGTGAGGGCATCGGTGGACCACATGTCGGTGTGCAGTATGCTTGGCCAATGAGTATGATAATGCGAGGACTCACAACCCGTTCTGCAGATGAGTTGCGCGAATGTCTCTACCAACTTCGCCGCACAGATGGAGATACAGGTTTTATGCATGAGTCGTTCAATGTGGATAACCACAAGGACTTCACTCGAAAGTGGTTTGCATGGGCAAACAATCTGTTTGGTGAACTCGTCATAAAGGCATACAACGAACATCCAGAGGTGTTGTCCGAAACTCTTGAAAAATCAAGGTTTGTGACCATAAACTACAGCAGTTTCAATATCCGTTATGACAATAAGGATGACAAGAAGAAAGGTCGTGGTTGGGTGCATCGTCGTGACTCACTTGCAAGGTATATCTTGGCGAACGATATGGACATAGTCGGTATGCAGGAGGTGTTGCACAACCAGCTTCAGGACTTGCGAAACCGACTGCCTCAATACGACTATGTTGGTGTGGGAAGAGACGATGGAAAGACTAAGGGCGAGTATGCTCCTATCTTCTTCAAGCGAGACAAGTATAAAGCTCTCGACTCTGGCACATTCTGGCTTTCACAATATCCAGACAGTGCAGGATTCATCGGTTGGGACGGAGCATGTTGCCGCATTGCCACTTGGGCAAAGTTGGAGGACCTGCAGACTGGTCGCATCTTCATGAGCATCAATACCCATTTCGACCATGTGGGAGTGGAGGCTCGTCGTAAGGGCGCACTCCTTATTATAGAAAAGATAAAGGAGATAGTGGGAGATGAACCTGCAATACTCACGGGAGACTTCAATGTGGATGAGTATTCGGACGCTTATCGCACCATAACGACAAACGACTTTGTGCTGCGTGATGCACATAAGGTTGCGGAGGTGGTTCGTGGACCACAAGGCACATTCCACGATTGGGAAAGGATTCCAGCCTCACGCCGTTCTAAGATTGACTTTGTGTTTGTGACTAAGGGCATTGATGTGCTCAAGTCGTTCATTCCAGAGTTGCGTTCAGCAGATGTTGCATGTCCTTATATGTCGGACCATTTGCCTGTAGTAACACGATTGAGATTTTAAAACAAGTAATATAAGAGTTGTTGTGAATTTATGCGCAAGCGCCAATTAAGAAAACAAAAGAAAACATAGGAAAACAAAGTGTATTTTAGAACAATTGTATGCAAAAGATTATATTTTCTTTTGTTTTCTTTGGTTTTCTTTTGTTTTTCACATTGGCCCAAAGGGCACTTTCACACAAAATCCATTAAACCCCTAAAACAATATACAATGAAAAAATTCTCTTTATCGGTGCTTGCGATGCTCCTTTGCAGTATAGCATCAGCACAAAAGTTGACATCATTTGTTGACCCAACAATAGGAACAGGCGACCACGGTCATGTGTTCATTGGTGCCAATGTACCTTTTGGTATGGTGCAGGCAGGACCAACACAGATGCAGTCCGACTGGGACTGGTGTTCTGGTTATCATGTTTCCTCAGATAATATCATAGGATTTTCGCAGTTGCACCTTTCGGGAACAGGTTGCTCCGACCTCGGCGATGTGGCTCTGATGCCGATTGGTGGTGATGTGAAGTGTTCACGAAGTGGACTTGCTTCTACTTTCAAGCACGAAAACGAGACTGCTCGTGCTGGATATTACAAGGTGAAACTCGACCGCTGGAATATTGATGCCGAGATGACAGCAACGGAACGAACAGCCCTTTATCGTTTCACTTACGCTTCACAGTCAGACAAGAATGCTCTTGTCATCGACCTTGAAAATGGAGTGGGAGAGTGGGACCGAATGGAACAATGCCGTTTCACTCAACTCGATGAACATACAATAGTGGGTTTCCGCCATTCACATGGTTGGGCTAACAGACAGAAACTTTTCTATGCTATCTCGTTCAAGGACGCTATCGAGTCCATTGAGTATCGTGATGGTGCCAGACCAAATGCACAGAAGAAGGCATACGCAATCGTTAAGTTCAAGGGAAATCCTACTTCACTCCTTGCGAAAGTGGCACTCTCTCCAACAAGCGAGGTGAATGCGATGCTCAATATGCGAACTGAGATTCCTGGCTGGGACTTTGCCGCTGTGCAGAAGGCTGCTGATGAGTCGTGGGAAAAGGAACTCTCTCGTGTTAAGGCAACATTCCCAACAGAGAGGGAAAGTCGTATGTTCTACACTTCTATGTTCCACTTCATGGTTGCTCCACAACTCTGGAACGACTGCAATGGAGACTATATGGCTGTCAATCTTCGTCCAGTTCAGGGGGCAGACTATAACCATCTCACCACTTTCAGTCTCTGGGATACCTACCGTGCTGCTCATCCTCTTGCTACCATCATTGCTCCAGACCGTAGTCGTGACTATGCAAAGACCATGATGGACATCTTCGATAATAGTGGTGAACTACCAGTATGGCACCTCATGAGTAATGAGACATACTGTATGGTGGGAGAACCTGCCGTTCCAGTTCTTGCAGACATCATCCTCAAGGGACAGAATGCAGATGTTGATGCAGAGAAGGCTTATCAGGCAATGAAGGCAAGTGTGCTTCCAGCAGACAAATCATCTGTCATGCCTCAAGGATTTAATGTCATCAGCCGCACATACGATTTCCGAGGAAAGAACTACCTCTCTACTCTCGGTTATATCCCTTATGACAGCGAACAGGGTGAGTCGGTGGCTAAGAACATGGAGTATTACCTTGCTATTTGGAGTGCTGCTCAGGTTGCTGGAAAACTTGGACATAAGGATGACAGCGTTAAACTCGTCACATTGAGCAAGAACTACACCAAACTCTATGACAAGCGAGTAGGATATATGCGAGCTCTCAGTTCAAAGGGTGAGTTCCGTAGCATAGAAGGATTCAAGCCTGGTCATCAGACTGGCGACTATACCGAAGGCAATCCTTGGCACTATACCTTCCTTGTTCCTCACGATGTGAACGGACTTGTAGAATTGCTTGGTGGACCAAAGGCGTTTGAGAAGAAACTCGATGCTCTCTTCACTGCAGATAGTGACCTCGGAGAGAATGCCAATCCAGACATCACAGGACTCATTGGTCAGTATGCTCATGGCAACGAGCCAAGTCATCATGTTCTATACCTTTATAATTATATAGGCAAACCTCATAAAACACAGAAGATGATTCGCCGTGTCATGGATGAACTCTATGATGACAAACCAGCAGGTCTTTGTGGCAACGAAGATGTAGGACAGATGTCAGCTTGGTACATCCTCTCTGCACTCGGTTTCTATCAGGTCGAACCATGTGGCGGCATCTACCAACTTGGTTGTCCTGCTGTCAAGGGAGCAAGCATCCCTCTCCCAGAAGGAAAGACCTTCCTTGTCCGTACAAAAGGCAATCCACATAAGGGCATTGTGAAGCGCTGGACTCTTAATGGCAAACCACTCAAGCGCACTTACATCACTCATGATGAGATAATGAGTGGAGGTATTCTTGAAGCCGCATATTAACACCAGAATACCATCCCCCAACTCATAACTTATAACTAATTTATAACTTTTAATAAAATAATATGGCAAAAGTAAAAATCTCAACATCTCTCGGCGACATCATTGTTCGCCTTTACGATGAGACTCCACTTCATCGTGACAACTTCCTGAAACTTGCACAGGAAGGATTTTATAACGGCACAATCTTCCATCGTGTCATCAAGGACTTCATGATTCAGGGTGGTGATCCAAACAGTAAGGATCCACAGCCAGGAGCACAATACGGAACAGGTGGTCCAGACTACACTATCGAGGCAGAGATTAAGCCTGAACTCATCCATAAGCGTGGTGCACTTGCTGCAGCTCGACAGGGTGATGAGGTGAATCCAGAACGCCGTTCAAGTGGTAGTCAGTTCTATATCGTATGGGGAAAGACATACAATCAGGGACAGATTGGTCAGCTTGCAAAACAGATGGATATGCAGGCACAGCAGGCTATCTTCAATCGTCTTGTAGCAGAGCATCGCAATCAGATTATGCAGCTCCGCAGAGACCGTGACCGTGAAGGACTCATGGAACTCCAGAACGAACTCGAATCACAGACATACGCTCTCTTCAAGCAGCAGGGAAGTAAGGGCCTCACTGATGCTCAGAAGGAAGCATACACTACAGTTGGTGGTACTCCTCACCTTGATGGTCAATACACAGTCTTTGGAGAAGTGGAAGAAGGTCTCGACATCGTTGAGAAGATTCAGGCTACATCGACTCTTCCAGGAGACCGTCCAAAGGAAGACATTATTGTTACACAAGTTGAGCTTGTGTAACAAGTGACTCTTCACTTTCAAGCAGAGCTTGAACCTTATTCCGGCACGACTTCATTCTCATTTGGCAGCATCTTCCACCCCTCACCGTATGTGTCGTAAGCATCGGTAACGATGACAAAGGCACGAGGGTCGGCTTGTTTTACTATATACTTGAGGGCTTGTACCTCTTTATAACTAACAACGATAAAGAGCATCTCCTTATCCTCTCCAGTATATAGACCACTACTCTTGATGAGGGTAGCGGTGCGGTCAAGGTCCTTGAGAATGTAGTCGTGCAGTTTTTTCAGGTCCTTATTACTTATGACAAACACCATCTTGTCGTCCTTTGGGCCGTTGAGTGTGCGTCCAATGGCTATCGAGATGATGTAGATGGCGATGAGAGAATAGAAAGACAAGATGAAACTGTCGGCTTCGTCTTTGGTCATCAAACTGAACACAATAAGACCAAAGAGTACAACGCATCCATCAACAAGAAGAATAGCTCGTGAGAACTTGATGCGAGCATACTTCTGAAGCAACATTCCCACGATGTCTGTTCCTCCAGATGTGGCACCAGAACGAACGATGATACCGCTTCCGACACCAATCATCACTGAACCAATCACAACGGTGAGCATGAGGTTGTTCTCAAGGTTAAGTCTTCCTCCGAGCATTGCTGCAGGGTTAAGTGTCTGCAACGATTCGGCATCAGGATAGATGAACCAGGATAGTGCATTCATGAAGAGAGGCAAAGTGAGTGCAGACACCAAAGTCTTCATACCGAGTTTTGCTCCAAGAAGCCAAACAGATATGATGAACAGTGGCACATCGAAGAAATATCCAAATGTACCTACCTGTATGTTTGGAAACAGATTATGCAGTACGATACTTGCACCATATACACCTCCTGGAACGATGTTATAAGGGTTGATGAACAGGACATATCCCACGCACACAATAAGAGTGCCGAGGAATACGCCAATCCATGAGCGTATTTCGCTTCTCATAGTTGTTGAATTAAGATTTTTGTAGTGGTTATAACAATTGGATTTGTTAGCTGATAAAAGTAACAATGTAGAATACCAGTTCTGTTATGATGAATGTTGCACCACAACAGTCGCCTGTATATCCCTGAATTCTTCTTTTCATGAAGAGAGCCATGAAAGCAACAGTAATGATACTTGCACAACAAGCGCTGATGAATGTTTCCCAATACACCAACTGAGTGAATGGGAGCAGAACAAACATTGGCAGCAGTCCGAGCAAAAGACTCACAATCTTTTCCCAGACAGGAACATTTGCATACACGAGTTTGTTCTTTGCTTCTTCCTCCTTTCTTGCGTAAGGAAGGAAATAAATGATGGTGGAAGCGCACCACTTGCAGAACACATCAGCAATAATCATCGTGGCACATATCTCCCAAGCATCGTTTACGAGGTTCTCAATCTCGACTAAAGTGGAGGTGAGCAACATGAAGTAGAGAATGAGTCCAAGCACACCGTAAGTTCCGATGTGCGAGTCCTTCATTATCTCAAGTATTCGTGCTTTGCCATTTCCCCCACCAAAGCCATCGCAGAAGTCGGCAAAACCGTCTTCATGCAATGCTCCTGTGACGAGAACCCTTGTGATGAGTGCCATTACGACACTCATGTAGGTTGGAAGACCGAAGGTAAGGAATGTGACAAGTCCCATCATTCCTCCGGTTATCCATCCCACAAGAGGCCATAAAGGTACCACTCGTTCATAGTGTTTCTTCTCGAGTGTTGCCAATCGCCAGAAAGGCAGACGAGTAAAGAAACTAAGTGTTGCGAGTATTCTTTTCATTATTTCAATCCTCTGTTCTCCAAAAGACCATCAATCTTTGGGTCAGCACCACGGAAGTTGCGGTACATAGTCATACCATCGCTGATGCCACCAGGTGTGAGCACATACTTGCGGAAACGAGCTGCTACATCCTGATTGAAGATGTCGCCAGTCTCCTTGAATGCTTCAAATCCATCGCAGTCGAGAACCTCAGCCCAGATGTAGCTATAGTAGCCTGCAGTATATCCACCACCCATAGTGTGGCTGAAGTTTGTCACACGGTAACGAGGCTGAATCTGTCTTGGAATGCCACGCTGAGCGAGCATCTTCTCTTCAAACTTGATGACATCAAGGTCTTCTGGCACCTCATTCAGTACATGGAGGTCCATATCAACATAAGAGGCTGCAAGATATTCCACTGTTGCGAAGCCCTGTCCGTACTTGCTACAAGCATTGTACTTGTCGAGAAGTTCCTTTGGAAGGTCCTCACCAGTCTTGTAGTGCTTAGCATAAATCTTCAGCACTTCAGGTTCGAATGCCCAATGTTCGTTAATCTGTGAAGGGAGTTCTACGAAGTCACGTTCCACACCACCTACACTCTGGTAATGAACATCACGCATGAAAGCATGGAGAGCGTGTCCGAACTCATGGAACATGGTAGTTACATTGTCGATGCTCTGAAGACCAGGACGGTCACCACTTGGAGGAGTCATGCTGCACACATTCACAACAACAGGTTCGATGCGCTTGTCGCCTTCATACTGCTGACTGCGGAATGAAGTACACCAAGCACCAGCACCCTTACCATCACGAGGGTAGTAGTCGCTGTAGAACACAGCAAGAAGAGTTGAGTCCTTGTCATATACTTCCCAAGCATTTGCTGTCTTTTCGTAAGCAGGGAGTTCATCTGTCACATTCTTGAATGTAAGTCCATAAAGCTTGTTTGCTGTGTAGAACACACCCTTCAGGACATTGTTTATTTCGAGATATTCAGAGAGTTTGCTTTCGTCGAAGTTGAACTTAGCGTTACGAGCCTTCTCATTATAATACATGTAGTCCCAACCTTCAGGTTCGCAAGTGAGACCATCCTTCTTCATCTCCTCACGGATGTCAGCAAGTTCTTCGTTTGCCTTCTTCACAGCAGGAGTCCAAATCTGGTCGAGGAGGTTGAACACAGCCTCAGGAGTCTTAGCCATTCTGGTGTCGAGAATCTGCGAAGCACAGTTGTTGAAGCCCATGAGTTTTGCGCGTTCAAGACGAAGTCGAACGAGCTTTGCACATATATCCTTGCTGTTGTACTCATTGTCCTGATTACCACGATTGCAGTAAGCCTCATAAACCTTCTTGCGGAGTTCGCGGTTTTTGCAATACTTGAGAACAGGATTGCATGAAGCACGCTGCATGTTGAACATGTATTTGCCCTCTTTGCCTTGTGCCTTTGCCATTGCTGCAGCGCGTTCGATGTCGCCAGCCGAGAGTCCTTCGAGTTCATTGATGCTGTTTGCAGTGACGAAAGTGTTGTTTGTTTCGTGAAGGAGATTCTGAGAGAACTTAATCTGTAAAGCCGAAATCTCCTGGTTGAGTTCACGAAGCTTCTCCTGGTCTGCCTCTGAGAGTTCAGCACCATTGCGCTTGAAACGCTTGTAGATGTTGTCAAGCACCTTCAGCTCCTCCTTGTTGAGAGTAGTGCTGTCAGCCTCGTCATATACCTTCTTCACCTTCTGGAAGAGAGCCTGATTCATGTAGATGTCATCACTGTGAGCTGAGAGGATAGGGGAAATCTCTGCCTCAAAAGCACGAGTCTCCTCTGTTGAGTTGCTTGAAGATATAGGACCGAAAGTCATCTCGGCTCTATCCAGTTCCTTACTGCTCTGGTCGAGTGCAGCGATGGTGTTCTGGAATGTTGGTGCTTCCTTCGAGTCAACAATAGCCTTGATGCGAGCCTTCTGCTTCTCAATACCGTCCATTGTTGCTTCGCGGTAGTCGTTAATGGTAATCTTGTCAAACGACTCAACTCCATGTTTGTTTGTGCTCTTCTGCATCAGAGCGTTGTCATGTACCATTTGCTGTACAGTTTCTATTGTGTCAGATACTTCTGGTGCCTTGCATCCAACCAATGCTAAAGAAGCAGCCATAACTGCTGTCATAGTTGTTTTCTTGTTCATATATTAAAAGTATTTTGTTATTTCAGCATGAGCAAAATTGTCCATCTCGTTTATCATGTTCACGGCACTCTGCACGATAGGGAAAGCACATATTGCGCCTGTTCCTTCCCCGAGTCGAAGTCCAAGATGAAGCAATGGTTCTGCTCCCATCTTGTCGAGCATCAGTTTGTGTCCTCCTTCATCTCCGCAATGTCCAAACACAGCGTAGTTCATCACATTCTTGTCAAGCTTTGAAGCTGCAAGCATACATGCTGTCATGATGAAACCATCAACGAGAATCACCATCTTGTGTTCTGCTGCACGAATCATTCCACCTATTGCAGCCACCATCTCAAAACCTCCGAAGTAACGAGTGATGTACTTTGCCATTTCCTGAGGAACATTGAGCACTTCAGCCATTTCGCGTGAAGAACGAATATTGCGTGTGAAGTTCTTCACACTTTCTTCGAGTACTCTCAACTTATGCTGCACACCAGTCATGTCGAGTCCTGAACCAGCACCAACACATTGTTTGAGTGGAAGGTCGAGGAAGAGACTCATGAACACACTCGAAGGACTGGTGTTTGCAATGCCCATCTCACCAAAACTGATGATGTTGCAACCCTCCTTCATGCATTCGTCCACCTGTTCTGCACCAATGGCGAGAGCACGATTGAACTCATCCTCACTCATTGCAGGTTCGTTGAGGAAGTTCTTCGTACCGTATGCTATCTTGCGGTCGATGATATGTGTGTGCTTTTCCTTGTCGAAGTCGTAATCCACACCAGCATCCACAACTCTCAGTTTGAATCCATGCTGACGACAGAACATATTCACTCCACCACCACCTTTTCCGTAGTTTATCATCTGTTGCCATGTGACCTCACGAGGCGAGAAACTTACTCCCTCACGTTCGATGCCGTGGTCACTTCCGAAAAGGATATGGCAAGGATGTTTCAGTTCTGGTGTTAACGTGTCCTGAATCTTGCAAATCTGAAGTGCCAAACTTTCAAGTCTTCCGAGCGAACCCTTTGGTTTGTTCAGGTTGTCAATCTTGTTTTGTATTTCTTCGTTTGAGTATTTCATTTTATCTTTACTTTTATTCCGCTTACCATAAGATATACCTCGTCGGCTTTGCTGGCGACATATTGGTTGAACCATCCCAAGAGGTCAGTGAATTGTCGTTGAACGATGTTGGCAGGAGTGCCACCAAGACCAATCTCGTTTGTCACGAAGATGAAGGTTGCATCTTGTGCTGTGAACTTGTCAAACTCCCTTTTCAACCCCTCAAGAGCCTCCTCAACAGGTGTGGTCTTGAACTCTTCGCCCTCAGCAACTGGAGGACAGAAGAAGTTAGTTGCCCAAAGTGTGCAACAATCTATCAGCACCACTCGCCCGGCAACATCATGCCTGCTCAGCTCCTTCTCCTCCTCGATATTGGTCCACTGCGGTCCACGTCTCTGCTGATGAATCTCGACACGATGTCTGAACTCATCATCCCAGATGTGAGCAGTAGCCATATATATAGGATTGTCTGCGAGCGAGAGTGCCAGTTCCTCTGCGTATGTGCTTTTCCCAGACCTTTGTCCTCCCGTGATTAGTATAATCTTTTTCATAATTGCTGCAAAGATACAAAAATAAAAGTGAAGAGTGAAGAGTGAAGAGTGAAGAATTTGCTGCCGCTGCGTAAAAAAACACTTCGAATCCAATCTTTTTTCTGTTCCGGTAGGAAATTCTTCACTCTTCACTCTTCACTCTTCACTCAAAATCCCTACCTTTGCATCATGATAACAGCATTTCTAATATATTTCATTATTCTTTTGGTTGTTTCACGCCTTGTAGGTCGTGGAGGAAATGATGCATTCTTTAGCGGAAACCATCAGTCGCCTTGGCCACTTGTGGCATTCGGAATGGTTGGTGCAAGCATCAGTGGATTGACATTTATTGGTGTGCCGGGATGGGTTCAGGGCATAGACATGACATACATGCAGATGTGCTTTGGATTTATCGTGGGTTACTTGGTTGTGGCATTTGTACTGTTGCCTTTGTACTACCGATATGGACTGACAAGCATCTATACATATCTGGACAAGAGGTTCGGAACATCGGCATATAAGACAGGGGCAAGTTTCTTTATCTTGAGCAAGTTGCTTGGTTCTGCTGCTAAGTTCTATGTTGTGGTTCAAATCCTGCAGAAATGTGTTGTCTCAGAACTTGGCTTGTCCTATGCATTGACAGCACTTATCACACTTTTCTTCATCTGGCTCTACACCCGAAGAAGTGGAATCAAGGCATTGGTGTGGACCGATGCTTTGCAGACACTTTGCCTTATCCTTGCTCTTGTACTCATATTGATGAAGGTATGTGGAATGCTTGGAATGGGCTTTGGAGAGGCGATGACAACGGTATGGAACGACCCACATAGCCGTATGTTTGAGTTTGGTGATTGGGCAAGCAAACAGAACTTCTGGAAACAGTTCCTCTCGGGTATCTTTGTTGTCATCGTGATGACAGGACTCGACCAGGACATGATGCAGAAGAACCTCACCTGTAAGGACCTGAAGAGTGCTCAGAAGGATATGTGTGCCTATGGATTGCTCTTTGCACCAGTCAATTTCCTTTTCCTTGCACTCGGCATCTTGCTCCTTATGCTTTATGCAAAGGTGGGAATGGAAGTGCCAGGTCGAGGCGATGACTTGTTGAGCAACATGGTGTTCTCTGGTGCTATGGGACAGGCTGTCATCATCTTCTTCGGAATAGGAGTGGTGGCAAGTGCCTTCTCAAGTGCCGACTCATCCATGACAGCACTCACCACAAGCTATTGCGTAGATATCAAGGGCAGAGAGCATGATGAAGCGCTCAGAAAGCGTGTGCATGTGGGAATGATGATAGCCTTTTACCTTTGTACACTTGCGTTCAACGCACTTGGTAGCGGAAGTGTGATGGACTTGATTTATACGCTTGTGAGTTATACTTACGGTCCGCTACTCGGACTCTTCGCCTTTGGCATGATGACAAAAAGAATACCACGAGCAAAGGGTATTCCTTTCGTCGCGGTACTCTCGCCTGTGATATGCTACATCATCGATTATGTGGTGATGCAAACCACTGGATATAAGTTTGGATATGAAATGCTTATGTTCAACGGACTATTAACTTTCGCAGGTCTTTATCTTCTCTCCTTATTTATTCATAAGGATTCATGTCTGCAGCCTCACGAATCTCGGCAATCTGATACTTCACGATAGCAGGAACAACCGTGCGAAGAAGATGTTCAATCTTAGCAACGTTGTATGTCTCTTTGTTCTTCTCGATGAGTCGGAACGTACCATCGCCTGGCACACGAATCTTTACCGAAGCAGTAGCATCGTCGATAGGTTTGATGCCTGAACGGATAAGTGCCTTGCAACAGAGCTTGTAGTCGAGCGAATCTTCCTTTCCTTCCACTGTCACCTCACGAGCTGTCTCATGACTGATGTTGAAGAAACAGGTCTCACGGTCGAAAGTGATGCCCTCACGGTTGAAGTATTCCTCAATCTTACCCTCCATGCTGAGGTCCTCTGGAAGTCCAGGACAGAGTCCTTTCTCCTGGTCGAGAAGCCATACCTGGTCGGCTACCTGAAGGGCGTGTTCAAGGTCGTGGGTTGACATGAAGATAGTCTTCTTCAATGCCTTAGCCAGTCTGTGCAGCAGAAGCATCATCTGCACCTTGCTTGGGTAGTCGAGATAGGCAGTTGGTTCGTCGAGGAAGATGATAGGAGTCTCCTGAGCAATAGCCTTTGCAATCATCACCTTCTGTCGTTCACCATCCGAGAGCGTCTGCATCTTGCGTTCAGCAAGGTCTTCAATGCCTACCCAGCCAAGGCATTTCTCTATTATCTTCTTGTCCTTGTCTCCGAGTTTTCCCCAGAAGCCAGTGTAAGGGCTGCGTCCCATAGCAATCACCTCGAAGGCTGTGAGGTTGCTTATCTTTGAGTTGTCGGTAAGCACTACACTCATCACACGAGCCAGTTCCTGTGACTTGTACTGCTTCAATGGTTTTCCCATCACCTCAATCTGACCTCCAAGTGCTGGTTGGAAGGCAGCGAGTGTGCGGAGGAGTGTTGACTTGCCCGCACCGTTAGCACCAAGCAGACATGTCAGTTCGCCCTGTTCGAGAGAGGCGTTCAGTCCGCGTGAGATGATTTTCTCACCTTTCTTTATCTTATATCCCGTAGTGAGATTCTTTATTTCGATAGATTTATTCATTATACACAAGTATTACGTAGTACAAAACCTGGATGAGGATTAACACGACACCCTCCCAGCGAACGAGGGCAGAGTGCGACTTGCAGAAGAACCACAGAAGCACGGTAGAACCAAGGAGGAAGGATATGTCGATAACCGAGATGTCTCCCAGAGAAAGTGGATGGATGGCGGCTGCTGTGCCAAGCACGAAGAACACGTTGAACACCACACTACCAACCACATTGCCAAGAGCCATTGCTGTGTCGCCCTTGCGAGCTGCAATCATTGATGCTGCCAGTTCTGGGGCTGATGTGCCGATACTTACTATGGTGAGGGCGATGATAGCCTGACTCACACCCATCAGTGTGGCTATGCCTGCTGCACCTTCTACCAACCAGTTACCACCGAAGAGGAGAAGTGCCAGTCCGATGACTATAAGTGCGCTGTCCTTGTAGAGTGGGGTAGGGGTTGCTGCAGGTGCTTCTTCCTTCTTGTCTTGTTCTGTGTCGTCAGCATCCTTGTGTGCAATAGCCATAGTGTAGCTGATGAACACGGCAAAGATGCAGAGCATGAGAAGACCTTCGCTTCGTGAAATCTCGTTTACAGCTCCGGGTGTGAACCAAGAGTCGAATGCTGCAAACAGCACCACTAAACTTGAAAGCACAGCGAAAGGAACATCGTTGCGTAGGTTGCCTCGACTGGCACTCACGCGTGCCACAAGTGCCGTAGCACCCATGATGGCGAGTGTGTTGAAGATGTTGCTTCCCACAACATTACCAATCGCCATGTCTGTGTTGCCCTTGATGGCTGCTAATGCACTGACCACAAACTCTGGTGCACTACTGCCAATGGCAACTATGGTCATACCAATGACGAGTGTGGAGATGCCAAATCGCTTTGCCACATTGGCAGCACCGTCTGTCATCCAGTCTGCTCCCTTGACTATGGCAACAAGTCCGATGAGAAACTGACCAACAAAAATTAGAATGTCTAACATTTATGAAGTTTGTTTTTTACCTTATTTATATGTTAACATTAAAAATCTCGGCAAATTTACGCAAGAACTTTTGAATACGCAAATTAGTTAAACCAAAAGTGACTAAAAGAACGAATAAAGGAATAGGTACGAATGCTTTTTTATCAAATTCGACAATAAAATATATCAAATTGAATGGTGTTGAGGGAAATATATAGTTTATTTTGCAAAAAGTAAGTAAAATATTTGCATTGTATTGCAAAATGTCATTACCTTTGCAATAACAAATAACAAAATGATACAAAAATCGTGCGAAATACATTACACAAACAACACAAACACAAACAAAGCACGACAAAATAATTATTTATTAAATGTTCAACATTAAAATTTAGAAAGATGAAAAGATTGGTAAAATGCATCGCAGTTGTAGCAGCGCTCATCGCTCCAACTTTTGCAAGTGCACAGGACAAAGTAGAGACAACTCTTCAGGCAGACATCGTTAGCTCGTACATTTGGAGAGGTCAGAACCCAGGTAGTGCAGCGGTACAACCTACTCTTGGCATAGCATGGAAGGGACTCAGTCTCGGTGCATGGGGTTCGTACGGTTTTGTAAACACAGATGATGCAAAGGAACTTGACCTTGCACTCTCATATTCTATTGCGGGATTGTCTGTAGGCGTGACAGACTATTACATAGCAGCAGGTGCAACAGACTGCCCTGGCAAGTACTTC
Organism: uncultured Prevotellaceae bacterium; assembly: GCA_937893145.1. GTDB lineage: Bacteria > Bacteroidota > Bacteroidia > Bacteroidales > Bacteroidaceae > Minthosoma. Next base: position 24,810 of record CALBJW010000050.1, read on the forward strand.
AAGTACGATGGTGTTCACCATCATGTTCTCGAAGGAACATTAGGTTACGACTTCGGTTTCCTCTCGTTGGCATGGAACACAAACTTCTACGGTGATGATGACTACTCGTCATATTTAGACATCACAGTGCCTTTCAAGCTCGGTATCGACTGGGAGTTTAACGCTGGTATCGTGCCTTACAAGACAGCCTTCTATTGCAATGACACATTCACTTGTACAAACCTCACGCTCAAGGCAATGAAGGACATCAAGATAACAGATCGCTTCACACTCCCAGTGTTCGGTCAGTTGACAGCAAATCCAGACAATGGAAAATTCTACTTCGCATTTGGTATTTCTTTGGGAATTTGATTTTAGCATACCGATTTGAGAAAGTGAAGAGTGAAAATAAACACTTTTCACTTTTTTTGTTTTGTTTAATCAAAAATATGTGTTACATTTGCACCAAATTAAACGAAACAACATGAAAGGTATAGTACTTGCAGGTGGTTCGGGTACACGACTTTACCCAATCACAAAGGGAGTCAGCAAGCAGCTCATCCCAATCTTCGATAAACCTATGGTTTATTATCCTATCAGCGTGCTTATGCTTGCAGGTATCAAGGAGATTCTTATCATTTCCACTCCATACGACCTTCCAGGCTTCAAGCGTTTGCTTGGTGATGGTAGCGACTACGGAGTGCATTTTGAGTATGCAGAACAGCCTTCACCAGACGGACTTGCTCAGGCATTCATCATTGGTGAGAAGTTCATTGGCGACGATGATGTGTGTCTTGTGCTTGGTGACAACATCTTCCACGGACGCGGTTTCAGTGGTATGCTGAAGGACAGCGTGGAAAATGCTAAGCAGGGCAAAGCTACAGTCTTTGGCTATTGGGTGAACGACCCAGAGCGCTACGGTGTGGCTGAGTTCGACAAGGAGGGCAACTGTCTCTCTATCGAGGAGAAGCCTGCCAAGCCTAAGAGCAACTATGCAGTGGTAGGACTTTACTTCTATCCAAATTCGGTGGTGGAGATTGCAAAGAACATCAAGCCTTCTGCTCGTGGTGAGCTTGAAATCACTACTGTCAATCAGGAATACCTTGCAAAGCAGGACCTCAAGGTACAGCTCCTTGGTCGTGGATTTGCTTGGCTCGACACTGGTACACACGATTCGCTCTCGGAGGCTTCCACATTCATCGAGGTGCTTGAGAAGCGTACAGGTCTCAAGATTGCTTGTCTTGAGGGCATCGCTTACCATCAGGGTTGGATCACTGCCGACCGTCTTCGTGAGGTGGCAGAACCAATGAAGAAGAACCAGTACGGACAGTATCTGCTGAAGTTGGCAGACACAAAGTATTTTGGAGAAAACGAAGAATAAGAATTATTTACTAATAAACACTAATAAAAAAGATGAAGAAATTTTTCAACAAGATTGCTCTTGTTATCGCTCTTGTAGCAACAGGTATCAGCACTACAAGCTGTGGTGTGGACATCAACCAGCTTTGGTCATTCGCAGAACTTCTCACACAGGTAAATGGTGGTTCTGAAACAACATTCGTAGGTACTGCACAGTTCCAGAGAGACTATATCAAGGATGGCAAATGGCTCTACAATCCAGGTACAGGTCAGGCTACAAACTCAAACTATACTGCTGTCATCAAGGTTGAAGGCAAGTCTGCAATCCAGCAGATTCTTGGTTCTTTGGCACAGGGTGGTGTTACTCAGAAATCAGTGTCTATCTCACTTGGCAACATCACAGTTGAGGGTGTTACTCTTTCTGATGTAGTTCTTTCTTCTGTATCTTACAACAATGGTATGATTGGTGATGTCAACGACGAAGGTTATGCTTACTCAGTATCATACACTATGAACGGTAAGACATACACTACTCCTGCCGACTTCTCTGCTACTCCATACGCATTCGTAGCAGGTGAGTTGCAGAGCTCAGAAGATGGTGAATCAGGCGAACTCACTCTCTCTATCCAGATCATGCACGACGAGGAAACTCAGTTCGAGGTTGAATATAAGGGTTATTCAAAGTAATATCCTACAACACTCTAATCGCAAAGGGGAATGTCATCACGATGTTCCCCTTATATTTTTGCCAAATCTTCCGCAAGTTTGAGGCCATTCTTCCGCAAGAATGAGGTCAATCTTCCGTATGTTTGCGACCATTCTTCCGCAAGAGTGAAAAAGGGTGGGGGGAGGAGTTATTGTGTTGCAAAAAAACGTCGAAATTTTTTGTTTTATCATACACTTCATACACTATCTCTGTACATATCAAAAGATACACACATCATCAACGTATTGTATTAAAAGGTTTTACACTGTCAAAATTAACACAAGTCAAATTAATAGTGTATGAAGTGTATGATAAAATAAAAAATTTCGACGTTTTTTCTTTCTTCAAGTTCATTCATAATAAGCTGTTAAATCAAAGTTTATAGAGAGTGACACAAGAACGTTTTTATCATTCCCCATAAAAAAACAGCACCATTGTCTAAATAAAAGTGTTAAAATGTATGATTTGTTTGTTGGAGTGGGTAAAAGTATGTAATTTTGCGATGTAATAATATAATAATGTGTTTGTATGAAAAAAGTGGTATGTGTCCTTGCTGCATGGACTCTCTCGCTGGTGTCCATTTATGCGCAGAAAGGATATGATGACAAGGACTTCAAGGAAGGTGTATTCATGAAGAAGATGCCAGATGGTAAGGATTTACTTTTCAATAACGTCAAACTCTATGACTCCAACAAGAAACTGGAGGCACAGAGTGAAGCAAAGTATATGGACTCGTTGGGCAATGTGACCATATTCCGTCCTGAGGACCTGGTGTTCTATGGTATCGGAAAGAAAAGTCTCGTATCGGTTAGCATCCTTGCCGATGATGGTAGTGTGAGATGTGTGTTTGCGAGGCGTGTGTACCGAATCGAAGATGACGACCTTTTTCTCTTCCGAGTGTATCGTACGGAGAAAAACTGGGAACTTTATATCGGCAAATATGGTGAGGTTCTGAAACCTGTGAAAGCTGTTGACGGTACTGACCACCTGAGCGATATCCTCCTCAAGCGCAATGAGGAGGCAGGAGGCGATGCCGAGTTCGCTGACTACATACCTACCATCAGTGGAAGCCGCTATTCTATCAGTCGTGCTATTCGTCTTATCGACAGGCAGAACCCGAACCTTATCCCTAAAATACGCTGGGGTGTGGGAGTGGGAGTGGACCTAAATACACCTGTTGTGGAAAAAGCATTGGTGGGAAGTCATACCGGCACTATGCAGGTGCATCCTGCTGCTACTGTATTTGCTGATTTCCGTGGTTCTTACGGAGTCACTTTCCATCCAGAACTCACTTTCCGCAGGTCCACCACTATGATGACGAACATTCGCATCACGGATGTGACTAACAATTACAACTTCAATTATGCCTATAATCGTACAGCCATCGAACTCCCTCTCTTGTTTCGATATACACCTACTTCGTTGAAGGGCAAGTGGCTGCCGTTCATTAGCGCAGGTGTGATGGTTGGCTTTAATGTCCAAGACAAATGTTATGACTATTTCACTAACACTACTGAAGGAAGCAAAGAAGACCGCAATTCGTCTTTCAATAGTGTATATGAAGGAAATATGGTATCTGCTTCATTGGTGGCTGGTGCAGGTGTGGAATATCGCCTCAGCACGAAGCACTCTTTGTTCTTTGATGTACGCTATTGCCATCAGTTGGGTGGCGGAATTTCGTCAATACAAGACAAGTACAATATGAAAGTGAATACAGTTTCGTTGAATGTAATGGTAAATCTATAATGCTATGCGACACAGAATATACAACATACTGATCACCACACTCTTTTGCTCTCTCCTCACTTCATGTATCAAGGACTATACCTTCGGCAGTGGTGGTTACGGAAATGCTACGATTAAGATGACGGAGGAGTCAAACCGTGTGATATTTACGTCCGACATAGATGAATACTACATCACGGGTCATTATCAGGAGAAAGGTTTTGTGATTACCCGCATTGTGAGGGGAAAGGAGTATTGCGACACGATATCTGTACCTGTGGATGCTGAGATGAAATGTACCGTGACAGAAAACCTCTGGATAGGCCTTTACTGTCGTGCCTACGCATACATAAAGGAGGCAGACTGTATGTATAAGGGTAAGGTGGAAACGTTCCAGATACATCTAAACAGTATCCCGCCTGAGGTCTCACGTGTCACTTTTGTTCCTGACGATGAGACTGGGTTTACGGGCAAGGTCATTCTCGACGGTAAGAACTTCAGTGAACTAGCCTATAAAAAACTGGAAAGCATAACCATGACAAAAGGCAAGACTGAGTTCACAGAGGAGAGTTGTACCAGCACACAATGTGTGTTCAACTACAAGTGCTATAATATCGGTGATTTCCCTCTGCGCTTCACTTGCATGGGAATGTCGCAGAACTTAGAGGCGCCGCTTTCCATCCACTCGGCTACTCTCGACTTGGGCAGAGATAAATTTGCCCATTGCTATCCTTACGAGGTGAAGGCAAGTTTCCTTGGCAATGAGATAGAGCAGTTGTACGGTACGCTGGATGGTAATAAGATACAGACTGAAACTACCTACACGGAGAATCACAACAAGGCATTCTCCTTCTATGGAACTGGCGGAATGGATCACATAGCCAGCATATATTTCAAGTATAATGGCGAGAATGTGTATTTCCCAGACCAGACCATCACGCTCACGTCGGAATGGACAAAGGTAGGAACGTTGACACTCCCGAGAGACAAAATTAGTGGCTCAATTCTTTATGCAAAGGGCAGAATATGGTGGCAGGACAAGAATCAGGTCTTTGCCATGAATCCAAAGACGGGCAACGTGAAGACCTATACCGAAGAGTATGATGCGGATATATGGAGTTTAGAAACCAAGGACTTTCATAAACCTGTATTGGACAAGGGTGACATCTATGTAGTACACAATTACATGACATACTATTCCGCATACATCGGAAAAATGTACATCAAGTTGATGAAGTACGATGAGGTGCGTGATGAGTTTGTGGAGGAAAAGATTATCCCAACTCCTTCCAAATACGCAGGTCCTCCTATGCAGGGAGGGGCATTCGTGCACAAGGAAGGTAAGAAGTTGTATTTCTGGAAGGAATACCCGGGATATAGTATCTACAATATGGAGACCAATACGTTCTCGGAATATTCTGTCAGTTTCTTAGTTCCTCGCTTTATTGGTGCTGATAATGGATATGTGTATTTTGATGACCAAGGATATCTTGAATACACGCTCTTGCGCTCTCCACTCGATAAGATTAATCAGAAGGAAGCACAATCTATTCCTTCGGAAATTTGGGAGTATGAAGACCATTGGTTTGGACCTACAACCAACTTTGTCAATGATGGCAAACTCTACCAGAATTCTGCCATGAGAACTGTATCATTGCCTGAATATACTGACTATAAGTATTACGGTAAGCCTTACTACGATTCTTATGCGTCCTTCCGTCTTGTGCCTTGTGGCAACGAGATGTACTGCGTGGATGCGGCCAAAAATCTCTACAAATACGCTCGCAAGGATTATTTGCATTGAAATTTGATAATATACAAAAAAGCACCTCGAAAATTAAAGTTTTCGGGGTGCTTTTTGTATTATGTCGTTTTGCTCACAAAGATTACATCTCGTAGAACTTTGCAAATGCTTTGATGCAGTAGAGGTGGTCGAGGACGCAACCGGTCTCGCGGACTGAGTGCATTGCCCAGATAGGGTTGCCCATATCGACACCACGGAGTGGGAGAGAGGATGCGAGGATGTTGCCGAGAGTAGAGCCACCAGCACAGTCGGAGTGGTTCACAAACTTCTGGCATGGCACACCTGCCTCGTTGCAGATAGAGGCGAAGATGGCTGCAGATGCTGCATCACTTGCGTACTTCTGCGCTGCATTGAACTTGATGACAGGACCACCACCCATGACAGGATGATTCGTTGGGTCGTACTTCTCACCGTAGTTAGGATGCCAGGCGTGAGCATTGTCCGCACTAATCATGAATGCCTGTTCTACACTGCGGTAGTAGTCGTCCATCGTGCCACCCTGACTGAGTACGATGCGCTGAATGATGTTTGCAAGGAATGGGCTGCCCGCACCCTGCTTGGTCTGACTGCCAGTCTCCTCATTGTCGAAGATGGCAAGCACCTTTGTTGTCTTAGGTGTTTCGCTGTTAGTGAGTAAAGCGATAAGACCAGCATGTACCATGCTCAAGTCGTCGAGACGACCTGCAGAGATGAACTCATCTTTGAGTCCGAAAGTGCAAGCAGGAGTAGTGTCGTAGAGGTAGAGGTCGAAGTCGATAATCTCATCTTTAGCAACACAAATCTCTTCGCTTATAATATTAATAAGGAGATTCTCCTTCTCAAGCATACTGTTCACAATGCCGATGACAGGAAGCATGTCCTTCTGCTTCGAGAGACACACACCATCGTTTACCTGACGATTGAAGTGGATGGCGAGGTTAGGAATCTGAAGCAATGGACGCTTGATGTGAATGAGCTTAGTAGCAGGATGGAGTGCATCCTCACCCTTCACGATGACACGACCAGCAAGTGAGAGCGGACGGTCGAACCAAGTGCTCATGATGGCACCACCATAGAGCTCAGTGTTGAGTTTCACCACACCTCCCTCGCAGAGCATTTCAGCATTTGGTTTGATGCGGAAAGTAGGTGAGTCGCAGTGAGCGCAAACGATGTGGAAACCCGCATCAGCCAAAGGATTCTCACCAATATGGAAAGCGTAGATGGACGAGTCGTTCTTTGTTGTGTAGAACTTGTCACCAGCCTTCCACTCTGGCATCTTGTCTGTAGCCGAGAAACGCTTATATCCTGCTGCTTCGAGCATGTCGGCTGTAGTCTTTACAGCAAGGAAGTTTACAGGAGAAGAATTAAGAAAGTCAATTAAATTCATACTAAGGCCCCCCGCCCCCCTAAGGGGGAGGCCATCCGGTTGGGGGAAGATGACCGTTTTTTTGATGATACTTTTTAGAAGATACTTTTAGTTTTTGAATGGTACTTACAAAACTGCCCGAATGGCCTCCCCCTTTGGGGGCTGGGGGGCCTTACTTATTAGGAGTTTCCCACTTATATGTTTCTGTACAAGTGATGTTAGCAGACTGGTCACCAATCTTGAGTGTGAAGTCGCCATCCTCAAGAATCCACTTGTTGTCAGCACCTACGAAGGCGAGGTCTGAAGCTGGGATAGTGAATGATACAGTCTTTGTCTCGCCAGCCTTGAGAGCCACCTTCTGGAAGGCACGGAGTCGCTTGTTGTCAGGAACGATAGAAGCCACGAGGTCGCTTGAATAAAGGAGAACAGCCTCCTTACCATCAACATTACCTGTGTTCTTGACATCAACAGTAACAGTGATGTTGTCCTTCACACCGAAGCTTGTCTTGTTAACCTTGAGGTTGCTATATGAATAAGTAGTGTAGCTGAGACCGTAACCGAAAGGCCACATGAGAGAAACCTTTGCGTCGTAGTTGTATGCACCAGCCATTGTACCAACCTCCTCACTAACCTTGTAGTCGTAAGTGTTGAGCGAGTTGATTTCGCGTGGATAAGTGTATGGCATCTTAGCAGAGAAGTTTGCATCACCAGCCATGAGGTTTGCAAGTGCATCAGCACCGTAGTTACCTGGAAGGAATGTGTGAACAACAGCCTTGGCAAGAGGCTCAATGTCGGTAAGGAGACGAGGACGACCTTCGTTGAGCACGAGGATGATAGGCTTGCCAGTCTTTGCAAGTTCCTTCACGAGGTTGCGCTGGTTCTCCGACATCCAGAGGTCTGTGAGGTTACCTGGAGTCTCGCAGTAACTGTTCTCACCGATACAAGCGATGATGACATCAGCCTGAGCGGCAGCAGCTACAGCCTTCTCAATCTGTGGTTCGTTCTCATCGAAGTACTGACCACCTTCGTTGTATGTTACGCCCTGCTCAAGAATCACATTGTCCTTGCCGTACTTGTTGCACATAGCTTCGTAGATAGTGTTGTACTTCTCAGCAAAGTGTTCTGCATTTGAACCCTGCCAAGTGTACGACCAACCACCGTTGAGACAACGCATCTGGTTAGCATTAGGACCAGTCACGAGAATCTTCTTGCCCTTTGCGAGAGGGAGGATGTTGCCTTCGTTCTTGAGGAGAACCTCACCTTCTTCAGCTGCAGCAAGAGCCTTCTGAGCATGTTCCTCACTACCAAACTTGCTGTATTCCTTCTGCTTTGTACCAGTATTAGGATTGTCGAAGAGACCAAGACGATACTTGAGACGGATGATACGACGAGCAGCATCATCAATACGCTCCATGCTTACCTTACCTTCCTGAACGAGTTCCTTGAGGAGTACACAGAAGTCAATGCTGTATGGGTCCATGCTCATGTCGATACCAGCATTGATAGCAATGCGGATGGCATCCTTCTTGTCCTTTGCAATCTTCTCACGAGAGAAGAGGTTGTTGATGTCTGCCCAGTCTGTGATAATCATACCATCCCAGTTGAGGTCCTTCTTCAACCACTGAGTGAGGTACTCATAACTTGCATGAACAGGCACACCATTGATGCTTGCTGAGTTGACCATGATAGTGAGTGCACCAGCACGGATAGCAGCACGGAATGGCTCGAAGTACTTCTCACGAAGCATGTTTGGAGCGATGTATGCAGGTGTGCGGTCCTTACCAGAGAATGGAGCACCATAAGCGAAGTAGTGCTTTACGCTTGTTGCCACATTGTACTTTCCGAGGTGGTTGTTGTCTGGACCCTGATAACCAAGAATCTCGGCTTCAGCCATACGAGCATTCACGATGGCATCCTCACCGAAGCTCTCCCAGATACGAGACCAACGAGGGTCGCGACCAAGGTCGAGCACAGGATTATAAACCCAAGGACAGTTTGCTGCACGGCTCTCGTAAGCTGTTATCTCAGCACCGATGCGAGCAAGTTCAGTGTTGAACGAAGCAGCGATGTTGATAGGCTGAGGGAAGAGTGTACCGTCCAGAACGTATGTAGAACCGTGGTTGTTGTCGAGTCCGTAAACCTGAGGAATGCCGATGTTCTTCATCGACTTCTTCTGGATGAGACCGATAACCTCCTGCCATTTAGCAACGGTTGCAGCCTGAGGACCTGGAGTGTTGAGAACAGAACCAATCTTCCACTTAGAGAGGATGGTGTCGAGCTTGTTTTCATCTACACCCCACACACGCTTTGTGTCGTTAGCGTAGATGTCCACATTCATGGCACCAAACTTATTGATGATTTCCTTGTCACTCATCTTCAAGACCTGAGCTGCCACAGCATCACTCTGGCCGTACTGCTTCAGCACTGAGATGACCTTTTCACGGTCAACCTTTGGGTTAGTGACCTTCATCGAACCGAGAACATCGAGGTTGAGCTCAAGCATCTGTCCAATCTTCTCGTCGAGAGTCATCTTTGAAAGGGTGTTCTCTACCTTTGCTTCAAGTTCAGCATCGTAAGGGATGGCTGGGGAAGAAGCATACTGAGCGTAACCCGAAAGGGCCACGCTCAATGAGATGATAGTTAATAGTTTTTTCATTGTTTGGGGGAAAAGTATTAAACTTATAACTAATGTATAACAAAATGTTCTTTCTGACTTCACTCCCTCCCTATAGGGAGGGTAGGGGTGGGTCTTCTTTCTTAAAGCAATCCTGCCTGTCCCACAAAGATGAGAAGGACATAACCAATCACAAGACCTGTGATACCCATGATGAGACCTGTGCGGACCATCTGCTTCTGCTCGATAAGACCAGTAGCATGAGCAAGGGCATTTGGAGGAGTAGAGATTGGGAGTACCATTGCGAGGCTTGAACCGAGAGCCACACCGATGAGCAATGTGCTTACACCACCGAATGCTGCGAGGTTAGCGGCACATGATGTACCTGCAACGGCAAGGATTGGAACGAGGAGGTTGGCTGTAGCTGTGTGGCTGATGAAGTTTGCCATAGCATAGCAAAGAATACCAGAACCAACAATCATAATTACTGGTGGCCATGTGTTGAATGGGATAGTCTCGATGAGGTGAGTAGCAAGACCTGTGTCCTGAAGTGCCACACCAAGAGCAAAACCACCAGCGACCATCCAAAGCACAGACCAGTTGATTTCCTCAAGGTCGGTACGAGTGATGATGCCACAAACCGAGAACACACCTACTGGAAGCATTGCCACTACATTTGAGTTGACACCTGTAATCTTGTCAAACATCCAGAGGAGGATAGTGATGGCGAATGTGATGTAAACCACTGTGCTCTGCCACTTGCTCCAACCTTCCTTCTTCTTGCCTTCCTCAATCTGGAGTTCGATAGTCTTCTGTGTGAATGGGAAGAGCTTCAGCAATACGCCCCATGCGATGAAGAGAAGGGCAAGGGCGAATGGAGTCATAATCATCATCCACTGACCGAAACCGATGTTCATGTTCAGACCTTCAGGGTCGTTGAGGAACTTGAGCGCAATGGCGTTTGGAGGAGTACCGATAGGAGTACCGATACCACCGATATTTGCACCGATAGGAATAGCGAGAGCAAGACAGATTCGCCCCTTACCATTTGCTGGGAGTGACTTGAGCACTGGAGCAAGGAAGGTGAGCATCATAGCTGCTGTGGCTGTGTTACTCAAGAACATAGAGAAGATACCTGTAACGAGGAGGAAACCAAGAAGCACATTCTCTGACTTTGTACCGAATGGTTTGAGCATCACCTTGGCAAGTTTCACATCGAGTCCCGACTTTGTTGCTGCGATAGCAAGGATGAAACCACCGATGAAGAGCATGATGATAGGGTCGGCAAAGCAAGCCATGATTTTCTTGTTGGAAATGATGGTGCCGAGTTCCTCCGCTTCATATCCACTGACCATGTAGGATAAACTACTGTCACTACAGCAGAACAGCAGTATGACTATGATGGCAACTGATGTGTTCCATGCAGGGATTGCTTCGAGAATCCACATCATTGTTGCGAGACAGAAACAAGCGATGACACGCTGTTCGATAACTGTGAGGTTTGGAATGCCGAACCATTCTGATGGCATGTTCCAAAGCATGATGAAGACAAGTGCAGCTATTATGACCTTTGTGAGGCGCGATGTAGCGTGCAACTTTCTCAAGTGGTTTTTCGCCTTTCTTCGTTCTTCTTCAAGGTGATAACCAATGAACGTTTTAAACATAGGTATAAAGTGATTTTAGTTTGTAAATGTCGAGTAGTTATTGCAACAAAGCAAGTGCTTAGCTATTGCTTAGCACTTGCTTCAGTTTTACCATCAACCTTTTGAGGTTCTAATTTCTTGTCAGAAACGGTCTTGGTCTCGTATCCAATCTTCTTGAATGCTGCGATGATTTTTTCTGCATTTGTTTTGTCTGCATCGTAGGTCACCTCAACCTCTTTTGTCTCAAGATTCGTTTCAATCTTCTTTACTCCCTGGACAAAGCGGATGTTGTTCTTTATCTTTGTTTCACATCCATTGCAGTGCATCTCTGGGGTAGTCTTTACTACAAGCACTTTCAAATCCTTTGCCACCATTGCTGTGCAAGAAAGCACGAACAATGCAATCAATGTAATGAACTTTTTCATACTTTTTATTATTTTAATCACCATTTTGATGCAAAAATAGCGAATTAGTTTAATAAAAACAAACTTTTTTTATAACTTTGCCCCAAATAACTAAATTCTATAATAAATAATGCTACGAAAAATTAGATTAACTCTCGCTGTGATATTTCTACTTTGCATCACAGCCCTGTTTCTTGACTTCACAGGAACGGTGCAGAATTACGCATCGTGGATGGCAAAATTACAGTTCCTTCCAAGTGTGCTTGCACTGAATGTGGTGTCAATTGTTATCGTGTTAGCCCTTACATTGCTCTTCGGACGAATCTACTGTTCGGTAATCTGTCCGCTTGGTGTGATGCAAGATGTTTTTGCGTGGATTGGAAAACTCAAGATCTTCCGCAAGAACAAGAAGGCTAAGTTTGCTAATAAGTATGAGTATTCTGAACCAAAGACTTGGTTGAGAATCGCTGTGCTTGTCCTCTTCATCGCCATGTTGGTGGCAGGATTCAATGCGGGAGCCGTTCTTCTTGCACCTTACAGTGCTTACGGTCGCATCGTGTCGGCATTCCTTCAGCCTGCTTACATCGCTATCAACAATCTGCTTGCTACATGGGCTGAGTCGAATGATAGTTATATGTTCTACCAGGTGGAGATTCATGACAATCCTCTCATCCTCATCATCGTTGCTGGTGTCACAGCACTCGTGCTTTTTGTGTTGGCATTCATGAACGGCAGAACATACTGCAACACTATCTGTCCTGTAGGAACAGTTCTCGGATATGTTGGTAAGTTCTCGCTCTTCAAGATGGGTGTTGATGAAGACAAGTGTGCTAAGTGTGGTCTTTGTGCAAAGAACTGTAAGGCAGCTTGTATCAATGTGAAGAAGGGTGAACCAGTCAAGATTGACTATACTCGTTGTGTGGCTTGTGGCGATTGTCAGCTGGCTTGTGCTAAGGATGCGATTAGCTTCAAGAGGGCTTCTAGTACTCCTAGTTCTTCTAGTTCTCCTAGTGAACCTAGTACTTCTAATAATTCTACTTCCGACCTCTCTCGTCGTAACTTCCTCACTATCTTAGGTCTTGCTACTACTGCAGCCGTTGTTGAGGCTCAGGAGAAGACAACAGATGGTGGTCTTGCTGCTATCGAAGATAAGCAGGTTCCAAACCGCAAGACTCCACTCACACCTCCGGGTTCATTGTCTGCTCGCAACCTTCAGCAGCATTGTACTGCGTGTCAGCTCTGTATCTCGAACTGTCCAAATGGTGTGCTTCGTCCTGACACTTCACTCGAGCATTTCATGCAACCAGTGATGCAGTACGAAAAGGGATATTGCCGTCCTGAATGTACTCGTTGTTCGGATGTATGCCCTGCTGGTGCTATTCGTCCTATCACGGTAGAAGAGAAGACTGCTATCCAGATTGGTCGCGCAGTATGGGTAAAGAAGAATTGTATTCCTCTTACTGATGGTAACAACTGTGGCAACTGTGCTCGCCACTGTCCAACTGGAGCAATCCAGATGGTGCCTGTTGACAAGTCTATCACTCAGGACGAACAAGGCAACTGGATTGATAAGGATGGCAATCGTGTTCGCGAAAACGAATTCTTGCGTATTCCTGTTGTCAACACAGAGAAGTGCATCGGTTGTGGTTCGTGCGAAAACCTCTGTCCATCTCGTCCGTTCAGCGCTATCTATGTTGAAGGACATGAAGTACATCGTGAAATTTAATACTAAATAAGAAAAACGACATGAAAGATATTAATAGAAGAGACTTTCTCAAACTGACAGGTGCTGTTGCTGCTACTACCGCTGTTGCTTCATGCGGTTTGAAGAGTAGCGATGCTGATGTCGATATAGACCCAATGGGTCATCACACAGGTGAGGTGCCAACCGACAAGATGACTTATCGCACTAATCCTAATAATGGAGATAAGGTAAGTATCTTGGGATATGGATGGATGCGCCTCCCTATGAAACCACTCCCACAGGAGTACGACGAGAACAATCCTCCACAGGAGGAGATAGACCAGGAGCAGTGTAACCGCCTCGCTAAGTATGCACTCGACCACGGTGTCAACTACTTCGACACCAGCCCTGCATACACTCGTGGTAAGAGCGAGGCATCACTTGGTATCGCTCTCAAGGCAAGTGGCTACGACCGCAGCAAGTATTACATTGCTACCAAGTTGTCAAACTTCTCACCTCAGCAGCAGACTCATGAGGAAGGTGTGAAGATGTTCCAGAACTCGTTGAAGTATCTCCAGACAGACTACATCGACTACCTTCTCCTCCACTCACTTGGAGGTGGTGGTATGGATGGTTTCAAGCAGCGCTATTTGGACAATGGAGTGCTCGATTACCTCGTAGAACAGCGCGAGAAGGGAGTTATTCGCAATCTCGGTTTCTCTTATCATGGTGATATGGAAACATACGATGCTCTCCTTGCATTGCAGGACAAGTATCACTGGGACTTCGTTCAGATTCAGATGAACTATGTCGATTGGAACAACTCCGACGGTAAGCATCTCTACGAAGAACTTGAGAAGCGCAACATTCCTGCTGTCATCATGGAACCTCTTCTCGGTGGTCGTCTCTCGAAGGTGCCAGACCATGTTGTGGCTCACCTCAAGCAGCGTGTTCCTGAGAATAGTGTTGCTTCGTGGGCATTCCGCTATTGTGGTACAAAACCAGGTGTGATGTGTGTGCTTTCTGGTATGACATACATGGAACACCTCGAGGATAATATCCGTTCATACAGTCCACTCGAACTTCTCACAGATGAGGATGTAGAATGGCTCGAAGGTGAAACTGCAACACTCATCCGCAGTTATCCAACCATTCCTTGCAACGACTGTAAGTATTGTATGCCTTGTCCTTACGGACTCGACATCCCAAATATCTTTGTACATTATAACAAGTGTGTTAATAAGGGTAATGTTCCTGAAAGTCAGCAGGCTAAGAACTACGAAAAGGCTCGTCGTGCCTTCCTCGTAGGTTACGACCGTTCTGTTCCAAAGCTTCGCCAGGCAAACCATTGCATCGCCTGTGGCAAGTGCATGTCCCACTGTCCACAGAACATCAATATCCCTCGCGAACTTCGCCGCATCGACGAATTTGTCGAGAAGCTCAAGCAGAACAAGCTCTAACGCTCTCACGCCCTCACGCTCTAACCCCTAACCAAGCGTAGCGACTAACCCCTTAACCCTCTTAACCCTTTTAACCCTTTTAACCCCCTCTAACCTCTTAACCCTTCAACAATGACAACTCTCTTTATCGGCAACATCGGCGGAGGTGAAATCCTCATTCTCGTCCTCGTTGTACTCCTCTTCTTCGGAGGCAAAAAGATTCCTGAACTCATGCACGGACTTGGCAAAGGCGTTCGCTCCTTCAAGGACGGCATGAACGAAGTGAATGACAACCTCAAGATTGAAGACGACAAAAAAGAAGAAACAAAATAATCCAGTTCCCCCTTTAGATCCCTCCCAATATGGGAGGGATAAAGAGGCTCCTCCCTATGACCTTCTGGGATCATCTTGAAGAACTCCGCCACTGTCTGTTACGCTCACTTGCCGTAACAGTAGTGTTTGCAATCCTCGCCTTTATCTTTAAAGACGAGGTATTTGCTGTTGTGTTCGCTCCAAAGGACCAGAATGTGCAACTCATCAACACCGAACTGACCTCTCAGTTCATGACTCACATGATGGTGTCCTTCTATTGTGGCATTGTGGTTGCAGCACCTTATATATTATATGAGATGTATAAGTTCATTTCGCCCGCCCTGTACCAGAACGAGCGTCGCTATGCAACACGCATCGTGGGAAGCAGCTATGTCATGTTCATGTTAGGCACCGTGTTCTGCTACTTCGTAGTCTTCCCATTCACATTTAGGTTCTTAGGCAACTATCAGGTGTCGGGCGATGTGGATAACCTCATCTCTCTCTCTTCATACATCGACACATTCCTCATTCTCTGTCTTATGATGGGAGTAGTGTTTGAGTTGCCAGTCCTTTCTTGGTTTCTCGGAAAACTCGGTTTCCTCAACCGCCAACTCATGCAACAATATCGCCGCCATGCCGTTGTTGCAATACTTTTCGTGGCGGCAGTTATCACACCAACATCAGACGCTTTCACGCTCATTATCGTGTCATTGCCTATTTATATTCTCTATGAGTTAAGCATCTATGTAGTGCCTAAAGCCTAATTCCATTCTGTTTTTTGTGTATTTTTTTTGTGGTATAAAATATAATAGGTATATTTGCAACCAATAACTAATCACAAATTACTATTATGGAAGCAGTTTTCTCGTACATCATCGGCCTTGGTGCTGCCGTGATGATGCCTATCATTTTCACTATTCTTGGAGTATGTATAGGTATTAAGTTCTCAAAAGCACTTAAAAGTGGACTCTATGTAGGTGTCGGTTTCGTAGGACTTGGTGTCATCACTGGTCTTCTCACATCAAGTCTTGGTCCTGCACTCTCTAAGGTGGTTGAAATCTATGGTCTCGAACTCAATGTCTTCGATATGGGTTGGCCTGCTGCAGCTTCTGTGGCTTACAACACTACCGTAGGTGCGTTCATCATACCTGTGTGCTTGGGTGTCAACCTCTTGCTCATCCTTCTCGGATGCACTCGCACAGTCAATATCGACCTTTGGAACTACTGGCACTTCGCATTCATCGGTGCTGTGGTTTATTTCCTCGCAGATAGTCTTGGTTGGAGTTGGCCTGTAGCATGGGGCTTCTTTGCTGCCATCATCTGTTATGTCATTACTCTTGTTATGGCAGACCTCACAGCAAAGAAATTCCAGTCGTTCTATGAAGGAATGGAGGGTATCAGCATTCCACAGCCTTTCTGTCAGGGCTTCACACCATTCGCTATTGGTATTGGTGCTCTTCTCGACAAGATTCCAGGTTTCGACAAACTCAATATTGATGCTGAAGGCATGAAGAAGAAGTTTGGTCTCTTCGGTGAACCACTCTTCCTTGGTGTCATCCTCGGTATTATCATCGGTTGTTGTGCTTGTAAGGATGGTGCAGAACTTGTTGCCAATATCCCTGCAACACTCGGACTCGGTATTAAGATGGGTGCTGTTATGGAACTCATCCCTCGTATCACAGGTCTCTTCATCGAAGGTCTCAAGCCAATCTCTGAGGCTACTCGCGAACTCATCGCAAAGAAGTTTGGTGACAAGAAGGAGTTCTACATCGGTATGTCTCCAGCACTCGTGATTGGCCATCCTACTACACTCATCGTGTCACTCCTTCTCATCCCAGTGACACTCGTGCTTGCAGTCATTCTTCCTGGCAATCAGTTCCTTCCACTTGCATCACTCG
>CALBJW010000051.1 GCA_937893145.1 uncultured Prevotellaceae bacterium
GTTATCGAAGAGATGCTTCGTGCAAAGCCGGAATACCATATCAATCTGTCGTTTTACGAAACACCAGAATCAGATGATGCAGTCTCTGTTATAGCCAACCGCTACCTCCTTGCCCTTGCTTTTCGCAACCTCATAGAGAACAACTGCAAGTATTCTTCAGACCACACCTCACATGTTAGCATTGGAGTACAGCAAGGTCTCTCCATCACTTTTGCCGACAATGGCATTGGCATGACTCCTGCAGAACGTCGCAATCTATTCCGCATGTTCTACCGTGGTAGCAACCACGCAGAAGGTGGACATGGAATAGGTATGGCTCTTGTACAGCGCATCATGGTACTCCACAATGCTTGCATTGACGTTCAGAGCAAGGAAGGACACGGCACAAAGTTTATCCTTAGACTGTACTAAGTCAACATGGGCGCTTCATTTTTGTTTATTATTGTATAGTGCCATTTATCACCAATCTTCTTCGCTTGCCTTTTGATTAAGCATAATGCTAAATTCGTTTAGGATTTCTTCCCACCATATATTTATGATTGGGAAAGCATAACTCAGCATTGCTTCGTATTGTTTCCGTTGCAGTCCACTTAGTTTTGAAGGAATGTCTTTGAATATCACGCCCAGATTAACATCTGTATTTGAGGAATGGGATATGTTTGACATACTTATCTTACATTTTCCATCCTTTATTCTTACCTCAACCGATGAGGTAAGGTTGCCTGAGAGGCCTGCCATAGATGTTATATCCTGCACGGTCTTGGCTTTCTTACCAATATAAGGTATCCATGACACTTTTTTAATCAGTTCGGTTGTGGCATTGTTTATGGTAAAATCATGGTTTAACCTTCCAAAGAGTATTCCACCTTCTTTATCATCAAACTGCAGGGTGTTGTTGCCATCCTTATATGCTTGGTGCAAGAACCAAATCTTTGCATTTTGATATATCTGCTGTCGGGTGAGTGTCGGAATTTGAATGACGGTATCGATTCTGACTTCGCCCTGCGCACGGACGGATGTGGCAAATAGGACTGCCAGAAGGGTAAGCAAAAGTTGTTTCATAATTAGATATAGTTTTTTCTGTTTAATTTCCCGTTATAGGTTCTGCTTATTTCTTCTACCACCTCGTAATAGGTTGGCACTTTATGAGGTTCAACTCGCGACTTGATATGAAGTGCAAGTTCGCGCTTGTTGAATTCTGCACCAGGAGCAGGCACAAGGAGAAGTTTCAGAACTGTGCCAATGACAGGATGAGTGGCACGAATGCAAATACAATCCTTGACGGATGGGTGGGAAGATGCTGCGCTCTCAACCTCTACGGGGTCAACCTTGAATCCTCCAACGTTTATAACATCTCCTTGGCGGCCTTTAAGGTGTATCATACCCGATTCGTCCACATAGCCGAGATCAGAACCGTGAATCTTGCCATCACGGAGAACCTGTCTTGTGTTTTGTTCATCATTGACATAACCGCTCATTATGGTCTTGCCTGAGACAATTACATTGCCATCTTCAGTTACCTCAACTGAAGAGTTCTTCATAGGTCTGCCTATGCAACCCTCCATGTATTTCCCATCGTTGAAGTTGTAGGTGCTGACACAACCGATTTCTGTTCCTCCATAAGTGTTGTAGAGACGTGAATGTGGAAGTGCTTCTGCAAGTTGCTGCATATCGCTCCTGGTGATTGGCGCAGCACCAGTTTCGATGAAATCAATCTTGTCCGAGACTTTCGTGATTTCATCATACGAGAACTGCAGGAGCATACGAATGCTTGCAGGAACAAGGAATGTGGCAAACTTCCTGTATGGAAGATTGAAAATATCAAAGAATGCGTTCAAATCCTTCAGTCCATCAAGAATACATACCGTGCCACCGATGGTAAGTACTGGGTGCATCTTGAAAAGAGAGGCTATATGGTTGAGCGGTCCACTGATGATAAACAGAAGTTCCGATGTAAAATGGAGGTCATGGATAAAATTGTCAGCACATGCCTCAAGACACGTGGATGAGAGCATCACTCCCTTTGCTTTGCCTGTGGTACCCGTAGTGTAAAGAATGTCTGTGATATCGTCCGAGAACTCGCACTTGGTGACCTCGTCCTGTATAGACTTGATTCTTTCATCTGCAGCACCAGCCTCAAGAGGTACGGCTATTGCTCCAAGATGATGGACTGCACAATAGGTGATGATAAAATTGATGTCCTGTGTGGAGGTGAAAACGTATGGGCGATTCTTCTGCAGTCCTTCTTTTTCGAGGATTGCAGCAGTATGCTTGATATTCTCCCACAAGTCGAAATAGGTGATTTGTTCACCTCCGCATATAGCAGCAACCTTGTTTGGGGAGGATATAGAGTTATTGTATATTGATTGTTCAAGAGTCATAATCGTGAGCACATTTTAAGCCAATTTGTTTTGGACCATATTGACAATAGCATCAATCGACTTGAGATTCTTAGGAGTGGCATCCGAAGCACCCAAACGAATATTATATTTCTTTGAGAGGATAATCAATATTGTCGCTACTCCGAGTGAGTCTAACTCTGTGAACAGGAAATCGGAATCAAAATCTACCGTTGGCAATGCATCAGACAGCATTTCTAATATTTCTTCTTTCATAATAGTGTTGTTTTTATTGGAAAAGATGCGGAAGGAACTCAACAAGATATTTTCGCCAATTACTCCACTTGTGTGCTCCTTCTGTAACTGTATAGTTTATAGGATATTGTTTATTCTTGAGTCTAATTACAAAATCATCAATAGGTTTCTTGACAAAGTCGTCCTTTCCAACAGCGATGTAATAGTAACGAGGTGGGGAGAGGAACAAATTGTCCATCTTCCACTCTATGTCATCATAGACTTTTATGCTACTGTCACGCTCTGAAGAAGAGTACTGTTCATTGCCTTCGTTTCTAAGGTTGGAAAATATTTGCTTGATTTTTGATATTGTCGATCTGACATTTTTGATTTGTGAACCAATGCCGCCCGAAAAAGATGGTTTGATTTGTGGGGAGAACAATCCTATATAAGAGAAATCTTTGGGATTATTTGCCGTAATGAAAAGTGTTTGCATACCACCAAGTGAAAGTCCCGCAATAGCCCTATTCTCGAGGTTAGGAATTGTACGATAATGAGTGTCTATATATCTCACTATGTCGTTCATAAATTTACTTTCAAAAATTCCATATTGTGATGCTAAATTGTTGTTTGATGGTTTTGCATCCATATACGGACTTTCACCAGGTGCAGCATCAAGGGTAATGTCGCCATTTGGCATAACGACAATCATAGGACAGACTTTACCCTCAGCAATCATATTGTCAACAATTTGTATTGCACGTCCACAATCACACCAAGAATTTTCATCCCCACCAGTTCCATGAAGCAGATAAAGCACAGGGAACCTTTGCGATGTGTCAGAATACGAAGGAGGTGTATATACTGTCATACGACGTTTTGCCATTCCCTCAACGGTTGATGGATACCAAACCTTTGACACATTCCCATGAGGCACGTCCTTCTCGATGTAGTAGTCTGCCACTCCACCAGGAATGATGAAATAGTTGTAGTAGTGGTCTATATCTCGTACCACGTTCGGATTGAACGAGTCGAGCGAATCTCCATCTTCCTCACCATCAACTTTGTAATAATACAAATACATATCTGGTTCGAGAGGACGAGTCGTATATGTCCATAATGTGTCATTCTCCTGATGAAGTTCTATGTCATTACGAATCTTAAGTCTTCCTATTCCTGGACGGATTGACAAACCACCAGTAGGGATATCACCTCTAAGTTCTACATCATCCGCTTCTGGAACTGAAAAATACAGTGTCACAGAATTGTCAGGATTCTGCACTGGAGATGTTATCTGAGCATTGGCAATAACGGAAAGCCAAGCAAGGAACATTAATATGAATCGATGTGATGACATAATTTTACAGGATTGTTGCTCAAAGTGTTGACATACGCTTAGGGAATAACCTCATCAAACACTTGAAGAGCAATGGTGGAATGAGATATGCCATAAATACCACGCAGAACATGCCGACAATGGTCACTTCCGCGAGAGAACGGAGTGCTGGATGCTGAGCTAAAATAAGGGTACCTATACCGATGAACATTATGAGAGCGGACAGGATAATACTATTTTTGTATGATGCCAACACTGGTTTCTTATGAATATATTCGCTGATACATCCTTCTGTCATGAAGATTGTATAGTCATCACCCTGACCGAAGATGAATGTGGCCAGAATAATGTTGACAATATTGAACTTGATGCCAAAGATTGACATGATGCCAAGTATCCACACCCAACTGATAGCCATCGGGATGAAGGAGATGATGGCAAGTTCGATGCGACGGAACGAGAACCAAAGGAAAAGGAACACGATGAGTGAACATGCCCAACCGATATAGTTGAAGTCATCCGAAAGGCTGTTTGCAAGTGCGCTGTTCAAACTGCTTATGTCAAATGTGCCTGGCAAACGTGAAAGGACAGTTTCTGCATTCTCAGGATTGACATTGAGGATGTCAACCACCGAACAACGTGATGCTTTCTCATCATAGCTCAAATTCCCACTGAACACTGCCTTTGTAAGTGGAGAGAAATAGTCGAACTCTTGCGGAGCATATTCGCCAGAGAGGATATCATCAAAACTGGTGAATGCCTCAGAACTGAAGTTGTGAGCGAGTGCTGCAGATGGAAGCGAAGCGAACACATCCTTATGGCGTTGGATGAATGAGTGCCATGCATCAATACGATTCTTCTGCTCTGCCACGGAAGAGAGGAACTGAGATACGCCTTCATGATGATTGATGAGTCCACTGCCTACGAGCGAATCGATAGATGATTGGCGAGAGGCTGAGAGTTCAAGAGCCTGGTCGAATGTCTCAGCAGAAGATACAACGTAGAGAGTCTTGCTGTCTTCGCTGGCAGATTCAAGTAGATTCTTGAAATATGCCATATCATCGCGCTGCTGTGAAGTCATGTAGTTGATGTTTGACATATTGGAATCAAACTCGGTGCTCAAACTGAAATAACCGAACACAACCGTAAGGATGCAAACGAGAACAACCAGATATTTATTGCTTTCAATCTGGACAGATGAGAGACGACGCATCAACTTTGGTGCTTTGGTAGGACGCACAAAATGTGGCAGATAGAACAACACGAAGAGAATCGTTCCTACGAGAAGAAGAGAGGCGAACAATCCAAGATCGCGAAGAGCAGTGGATTGCAGAGGTACAAGTGCAAGGAAAGCGCCTACGGTAGTGACATTTCCCACAATAAGAGGTGTGGCTATCTCACGAAGTGCGGAGCGAACATTTGCCTCATGGTCAAGATGAGCCACGAGATGAAGCGGATAATTGACAGCAATACCAAGTATCACACTCGATATGCCAACAACGATCATCGAAACACTATCGTGCATGACCGACATTCCCGCAAGGGCAAAGAACCATCCCCAACTGATGGAGATAACTATCAGAAGTATATTGCGGAACGAGCGGAAAGAATATACCAACAAGAGAATGATGAGCACCACAGAAACAGCAATAGCAAGTATGCTGTCATACTTTATCTGACTTGCATTACCGACTGCAATCTGTGGACCTCCCACGATATGAGCATGAACTGTAGGATAGTTCGCATTCATCTCTTCAATAGACTCTTCGAGAAGACGAATGAGGCGTGAATTCATGTTTGTCTCACTATTGCCGAAAGGCGATGTGAGCATAACCACAGCACGACTCATGTCGGGAGTGAAGATGTAGCCATCATACATCTCGAAACGAAGCTGCTGTTGAGAACGCTGAAGACGACTGACTACTGGTGTGAAGAGATTAAGCGGGTCACGACCTATGTTTTCCGTAAGGAGATTGCCCGAAGGAAACATGAGCATCTCACGGTCTGCAGTGAGTTGCTGGTCGATAAATCCTGGAGCAGAGAGCATGCTGTCCATACGCTCATAATCGGCAGAAGTGAGGAAATACGGAATGTTCTCATAAACAAAGTCTGTCACCTCCGAGATTCGCTCAAGATCAAAAGTTGCCGTGAGGTCGCTACACCATTCTGCGGTGTCTTTCTCTCTGACACAATCAGTAAACTGATTTATCGCTTCTACCGTAAGGTCTGCATCATCGGGATTGTCAAAAAGGACAAAGAGTCGGTTTGCTCCCGAGATGTCCTGATAGACAGACATAGCCTCCTTCTCCGAATCGCCCAGCGGAAGAAAGTCACTAATGTCTTCTTTGTACGATAGATTAAGCACAAGCACGATAAGCGCAAGGGTGAAAACAGAGAATGAACCCCACATCACCCGCTTGTGCGAATGCATATAGTTGTATATCTTACTTATCATATTTAATTTTACTATCTATAGGACCCGAATAAATGCCAAGGAAAATATCCACAAGTGTATCTATGTCGCATTCTTCTTCATACTTGGAGAGTCTTTGCGCATAGTCCAAGAAAGTTTTCTTCTCTTCCGGAGAATAAAAACTGCAATACTCTTGTTTACCATGTCGCAAGTCGTGTGCGATGTAGTTGTTTGGAGTTAACTTGTAGGCTGTGCAGATGCGCTGGTCTATGAGTTCTGCCACGTGTCTATGGAAATCTCCAGATGTGCAATCATCAAACTGCAGAAGGTCTTCGCGTGTGATAGGTTTACAGAACTCTATATGCACACGCCCCTTAGGTTGAGATATACCTGTGAGAATGCTATTCAAGTCTTCACCAGGCTTCTTGAGGTAAGGACCCTGACGACGAGTATAAAGTTCAATGGCCTTCAATATGTCGCATGATTCCCATTCGTACGATACAGCCACAGGAAGGATGTTGAGTTCTGCAAGTGAATCAATCTTATCATCGCACTTGCTCATACCAAACATTTTGATGATTCCCTGATCTGTGCGGTCTATACCATCCTTCGTGCGTCCATTACGCTGGGCAATCCATACAGACTGTTTTTTCTCTGTTATTGTGGTACGGATATAATCAGAAAGGTGATAAGATGCCTTGTAAAATTCACGAACACTGCCTCCTGGTCGTTCTACCTTGAACATCTTGTTGGACTTACCCACATCAATGACTACCTGTCCCTGCATAAGATTGGCACCGAAGGTAATCTCGCAGGTGTCAAATCCATTGTCTGTGAGAATATTCTGCATCAATGAGGCATCCAGCATAATATCACGGTGATTGGATACATAGAGGTAATTCTTGTCCTTTTCCACATATTCCAATCCTCCGAAAGTAAAGCCGGTCGTACTTTTCTTCAGAATCTGTTTGTTGGCCCAATACATAACTCCAAGCTGGAAGTCTCGAATAGTCTTATACCCTACAATCTCACTTCTCACATCTTCCATCTTGCGTTCTGGAAAAACATAGTTAGACAGTAGCGGAAACGAAGTGCTTTCGGCTATTCTCTTCATTGCCTCTGGAATCTCAGAGTCGTAATATGGGCGAATATCATCAAAACGGTTCATATATTTAGTATGATAATTTTTACATATTTAAGGAGTTCATCCAATCGATAAAGGCAGTCTTCCACTGTCTGCATTCTGCTGTTCCTTTTCTTTCCGATGCTCCGAAACCATGTCCTCCGGTTCGATACTGCAGGTACTTGTGCTGCACATGTTGGGCATTGAGAGCAGAATCGAGCATTTCCGAGTTATGGTACTTTACCACATGATCATCTCGACAGTTAACAAGGAATACGGGTGGACAATCCCTTTTGACATGCTTCTCAAGAGAGAGCGAGTCGCGCAGCACTCGGTCGCGCTTTCCTTTTTCGCCCAAGAGTGCACGTCGTGAACGCTTATGACTATCCGGATGCGACATGCTGACAACAGGATAGATAGGAGCCACGAAATCCGGAAGTAGAGACGTAGTGTGCTTTATGCCTAAGAGACTCAAGAAGTCAGTACCGGCATACACCGCCCCACTCATAGCAAGATGTCCGCCTGCAGAGAACCCCATAGTACCTAAACGACTAATATTGTACTGAGCAGAATGCTCACGCACATATTGAATAGAACGCTGAAGGTCGGAAATCATTATTGGGTGCTTGTTGCCTCCATACAAAGCACGAATATGTGTTGCATATTGAAATTTGCCTTGAACTCTGTATTTAAGCACGAATGCCGTGAAACCATGCGAGGAGAGCCATCGCGCCACATCTGTACCTTCTGTCTTGTAGTCGAGCCAACAATAACTACCACCCGGACAGATGATTACTGCTGTATGCCGATTCTGCACGCTTCCAGAGGGACGAAAGACCTCAAGAGTTGTTGATTTCGTTTTGACACCCGTTCCTTTCCAGATGTCTATCTTCTCCTGAGCGAAAACACACAACCACACATTCAACAAGTTAAGCAATATTGTAAGTTTGATTCTTTTCAAAGCGGTACGGTCTTGTTTATCTTGTTAATGATGTAGTTTTCTCCAAGTATTCCTTCACAAGTCTTGATGGCAGTGAGAGGGACTCCACAGAATCCATGGAGACTGACACACTGACCAGTGAGTAGAAGATTAGGAACCTTTGTCAGCACGATGAGTTGTGAATAGATAATGTTCTTGTAGTCTTTTGCATACCCACACATAGCACCTTCCTTCACACCATAGTAATCACGTATGGTCAGTGGAGAAGCCGAGTTGATATTCTCTACGCATGAACGAAAATCAGGGAACATCTCGTCCATCTTGTCAAGAAGTATCTCCGTACATTCTGCTTTCCAAGCTTCATATTCAGGAGTGCGATGTCCTAAGGTAGTATCTTCCCACCGTTTCACCTTGTTCCAAGTCATTGGAACGGTGAGAATCATCTTCGTAGCATACTCGCCCTGATTCTCATCTGGAGGAGTCATGTAGAGGAATCCTGCAGGCCATGGCTGAGTCTCGTCCGACAAACTCCACACTCTATCGCGAGATGCGGAATAATAGCCTGTATAATTCATGTACTTGATGGTCTCTGGTTTGAGTTTGATGTTGAGTGTAAACGCAGAGAAGGTGTTAGGTATGTTTTTGAGTCGCTTGCGGTACATGAGCGGAAGCACAGACTCGTCCTCAAGAAGATTGATGAGCGTACAAGGATGTATGTCAGAGATATAGTAGTCCGCCCTGAAAGTCTTGCCACTTTTTGTGACAACACCCGATATGAGATGATCTGCAGATGTGACTTTCTCTACTCCATCATTGAGGATGATTGTTCCACCATTCTCTTCGATAAACGAACCGAGGAGGTCTGCAAACTGCTGACTGCCACCTACAAATCGACTTGGTCCATTGAGATAAAGAAGCGAGATAACGGAATGAATGAACGCAGGTGTCATGTCGCCCGTTCCTCCATAAAGTGGTGCAAGATAAGCAACGATGCTACGAAGGAGAGGATCTGAGATGTATTTCGCTATAAAGGATTCGGCAGAAGAAAGGAACTCCTGTGAATGGTCGAACATATCACGAGTAGATGGACGCATGTAATAGAGGTCCAGTTCGTTAGAAACACGCACCATGGCATCTACATACCTTTCAAGATTCTGCCTCTCTTCAGGGAAGTATTCTGCAAGAGCATTGATAAAGTTCTCTCGTCCTGCCTTAATCTTGAAATATCGCTTTTCTTTGGAGAAATAAAGCAAGTCGGAGCATTCCGCATCAACATTCTGCACCTTTACACGGTCGAAGATGCCAAGATATTCGAGTATTCTGCGCACGTTGCCACCAGGCTGCATTCCTCCAATGACATGCATACCAGTGTCAAACACTTCTCCGAAACGCACAAAGCTCTGCAGTCCGCCTCCAAGTGTATGATTTTTTTCGACAATAGTAACCTTAAAGCCCTCCTTCACAAGTATTGCTCCTGTGAAGAGACCTCCAAGTCCACCACCTATTATTATAACACTTTTATTCATCATATTTAACTGTTCTCGAGTATGTAGAGTTTACAAGTTAAGTCCACCTACTTGTATATCTGTTGATAAATAGTCTCAGCTGGGACTAATTCGCTGCATGTGACTATAGTGCCCACTATGACACCGAGCATTCCATGCGAATTGACATTCTGTCCAGCCAGTAGCAGGTTAGGCACTTTAGTACGATATGGCACTCTGCCCGCAGGACCAAGGTTGATGTCTTTGGCTATTCCGTACATCGAACCTCCTTCTGTACCAGTATAGTCTATATAGGTAAGCGGAGTAGATGTATAGTAGCTCTCTATGGATGATGCAAAACCCGGTTGATGCTTCTCGACTTCTGCAATCAGACGTTCAGCGTGTTTGCGCTTGAATGCCTCATAGTCGTCTCCTCGCCTGCCAATTGGCAAACCTTTCCATCTAAGCACCTCGTCCATATTCATATAGGAAAGCACCACTCCACTCTTTGCCCACTGTGCCTTATCCTTGTGACACATGTGCATATAGAGGAATCCTTTTGGCCAATCTTCATCTGTATAGTGTTCACAATTCCAAGGAGAGATTCCGTTGTAGCCATAGTAATTGGTGTTCATGTATGGCATAGCATTTTCCTTGAACTTGACATACAGAGCGAAACAACCCGCTGTTTGTGGGATGTTATTGATACGCGAACGGAAAGCTGGACGAATGAGTCGAGTGTCAAGCATCTCAAGCATTCGATTTGGATGCACAGTGCTGATGACATAATCGGCAGGATAGAATTGTTCGTCTTCAGTCTCGACTCCTATTGCATGAGTGTCATCACAATGTATCTTCACCACTTTCTTCTTTGACAGCACCTTGCCTCCCATATTCTCAATGTTCTTAACAAGTGAGAAGGCAATCGAATCACTGCCTCCTTCCACTCTAAATGCACTCTGATTGTAGAAATCCATTATGAATGCATGCTGAGAGAATGGTGTTTTGTCCAACTCTGCAGAATAAAGCGGCAAGTCGCCTGCCAACACATTTCTAAGCATTTTATCCGCAAAGAGTTCATCAAGCACACTGTTCATCGAACGCATCTGGTACTCTGTATTTGCTGCCTGGTCGCGATTCTCTGATGTCAGTGAATTGAGAGCCGAAGCCGATGCTATACGATTCACGATATTGATGTATTCTCTAAGTGCATCTTTTTCCTTAGGGAAGTATGCTGACATATGTTCAATGAAAGCCTCTCGTCCGTTAGGGAAACAGAAGCGTTCGCCTGAAAGAGATATGGTGTTGTATGCTGAAGTGTCAAGAGCTGAAAGTTTAACATCATCTGCCAGGTTGAAGTAGCGCATAATGCGGTCCATTGTCTGTCCCGATGCTGCAGAACCGATGAAGTGCATGCCTGTCTCAAATTTAGCACCTCTTCTGCTGAAGCACTGAAGGCAACCACCTATCTGCACACCTTGCTCCAGAATGGTCACATCATAACCATTCTTCTGAAGAATGTAGCCGCATGATAAGCCGCCAAGTCCTGAACCTATGATAATAACTTTAGACATCTTGCTCTATCTTATTACACATCTCTGTATATCTCTTCTTGTAGTACTTGCGCATATATGAAGCCTGTTCCTTCAAGCTCTCTCCGTATGTGGAAAGTTCTGCAGGGCTTATGCGCTTGTCTATCTCTATGCGTATTGGTGACTTGTGCAGGTATTTGCCTTTCTTTGGAAGTGCTTTTCCTGCTCCATAGAGTACAAGTGGGAGTACATCAAGTCCTAACGTATGGGCAATATGGAATGCTCCCTGATGGAAACGAAGTATGCGACAATCCTCAGAACGAGTGCCTTCCGGATATACCGCGATGCTATAACCACGCTCAACCAATGACTTCAGTCGAGGTAAGTTCACATCTACACCTGCAGACACAGGATAGAATTCGGCATTACGGATGACATAACCATAGAATATGTTGTTCCACACCCAATCGTTTGTCAAAACAACCATCTTAGGACTATGAATGAGCATAGTCATGAGGTCGAGATGAGACTGATGGTTGCAGATGATAACCGCAGGTTTTGAGAAATCCTCGTTGTTAGGATTACCTACAGTAAACTTAACTCCTGGTATGCCATGCTTTTGAATAATGAACTTTGACATTCCATTGAGCATGCAATGTAATCCGTAGCGTTTCTTCTCAGTTATCTTGCCTATCTTCAGATAAAGGATAGCGAGTGGTGTCATTACGACAAGCGACACAATCACGAAGAATAGCAGACTATATATTGTGCGTGCCGCAGTCCAGAATGTGCGCCATATCCAAAGTGGCAATCCATAGAATACAGCAAGTACACATAATACGGTGTTCAATATAGAGATACGTGTGAAGTCGAGTCCTGGACGGAAGTGAGACACACGCTCCTCTCGTGGAGGATAATAAACATGAACTGGTGTGCTGACAAGTTTCACTCCATGCCATGAGGCAAAGACCATCAGTTCGAGTTCGGCTTCATATCTTGATGTGAGGAGTGAAAGTCCGTATAGTTTCTTGAGCGGATAAAGTCTGTAGCCGGTTTGGGTATCTTCGAGTCGGCGTCCTGTCTGCACGAAAAACCAGAAGTTGCTGAATGCATTTGCAAACTTGCTTCCTCCACTTCGCTCCATATTCTCCAAACCCATACGCTGCCCAACGATGAGTGCACCAGGATTCTCCTGGTTTGCCTTCAGCATGAGAGGAATGTCTTCAGGGAAATGTTGCCCATCAGCATCCAGTGTGATTGCGTATGAGAATCCCATCTCAAGGGCTTTCTTGAATCCACGCTTGAGTGCTGTGCCTTTGCCTGCATTCTTTTCATACGAAACAAGGGTGATACCTTTGATTCCTTTCAATAAATCAAGGGTACCATCCGTTGAACCATCGTTTACTACTATCACAGAACTGCACTGTACGAGGCTTCGCTCTACCACATCGACAATGCTTCCCCTGTTGTTATAGGTTGGAATAACCACGCATATACCACGATCGCTCAGCGTTGCACGTTGCTCGACGAGTTTGTCATTACTTATTTCTGGCATACAAGTGATAATTTTGCAAAGTTATTCAGGCTTGAAGTGACAACGGTTTGCCACTTGACCATATCATCCTCTTCGCTGATGTTCTGGAGTTCGTAGCTGATGCATTGGTTTTCACAAGGAGAAATGACAGAGAGGAACTTCACGTTCTTTGCAGTCTTGAGTTGGAGCGCAGCATTGAGATGCTCCTCCAGTAGTTCAACGGCAATCTGAACGATACACACTCCCGGTGTGATAGGTTGTCCTGGGAAGTGCGCCTTGTATATGGTATGCTCCGGATTGAGTTGGATGTCGAAGCGTACTCCTTTGGCTGTCGGTTCCGAGTTGATTATATTATATAGGCTATTCTTTAGTTTCATCTTGCATTGGAGTGAAAGTGTATTTTATATTGAAGCGCTCATTTTTGTAGGTATTTCCCGATTCATCCTTGAGCATGGTCATGACTTCCCTGAGGTCACGCTTCAAGACTCGCTTTATATACCATTTGTTCAGTTGCTTGATGACATACTGAATCTTGACCTTTCCTTTATTCTCATCGTATGTGAACGAGAGTGCGGACACACCAAATTCGTTCATGACACTTGCTCGCACAGTCTGCGATTCGTTGAGCATCATGCAGATTCCGCTGATATATGCTTTCTTGAAGTCTATCTGCACATTGCATCGAGTGCGGTCTCCCTCTTGAGAAGGGTAGATAGACTGCGCACTTAACTGCAACGTAAGCGTGAACATCACGACCAATGCTGCAATGCCCCTATTCAATAGCAAAAACTTTGGCATTTATCGACTTGTTTATCTGAGTGTTCTTGAGTTCAATGATAGTCTTGTCACCATTCTTTTCGTGCATCTCCACCTTTATTACCGATGAGAGTTTGCGGTCGAAATGCAAGATAAGCTTGCTCCACATCTTCTTCATGTCAGACTTGAGCGGAATGAGTGTAGCAACATACTCACTCTGTTCTTCCTTGATGTATGTCTTGAACGACTTCTTGTCTGAAAGGCATTTGCCCACAACACTATTCATCATCATGCGGGCAATCTCCTTGAACATCTTGTTCTGGTTGACATCTATGACATCGTTGCGTTCACCCTTCTTCAGCAGCACCTTCGAGTCGTTGAGAATGAATGTATATGAATAAGGTGTAGTGTATTCCCAGCGCAACTTGTTTGGCTGCTGATAATACATGATGCCGTTTGACACCATCTTGTCGTTGAGCATCTTCAAGTGCTTTGTCTGTACAAAATTGCACTGCATGCTCTTCATGTCTTGTGCCGACTTAGCTATCTTATCAATTATCTGCTGTTCCTTCTGGCTCTGTGCAAAGGAGAACAGAGACACTGCACAAAAAAGTATTGTATAGATGAAGCGTTTCACTGTTTTTTTTGAGATATTTAGTTACGGGAAATTAGATAACATCCTGCCATGATGAGCAGCACTCCAAGCCACTTCAGCATGTTTACGTCCTCGTGAAAGAAGACTATTGCAGCCACCATTCCGAATGCGTAGCTCAATGACACCATCGGATAAGCCATGCTGAAGGGGAAATGCTTGATGATGTAGAACCAAAGCAAGCTTCCTGCTCCATAGCACAGTCCGCAGAGTGCAAATTGCCAGTTTGCAAAGAAGGAACTCCAGAAATTCCAGTTCCAGCCGAATGGCTCCATCTTCTCTAATGCGAATTTCAGGAATACCTGACCTCCTGCAAGCAGAAGACTCTGCACTATTGCCAATACTATCAGCGGCATAACACGATACTTTTAGCGTAAATATTCTTTGGAGCGACACCTCCCGCTCTCTCCACAAACGAAGAGAAGGTAGGAGTTGATTCGTCGAACGAACCTACAAGCACTGTTTTTGCCTTGCCTGTCTTCAAGAGTCGTTCTGCATCACGCATAGCCCACTTCATCGAGTCATCGCCCTGTGAATAGGTGATGTTGTAGCCATGACACTTTGTGCGTATAGCAATAGCCGAACTCAAAGTGTTGTGTGTGCTCTGCATGAAGATGGTTGGCTTGAGAAGTTCCTCACCATTGTTGATGATGTCTTCAAGGAACTGCTCGCTCAGTTCAAGCATACCTCTTGAAGTAGCGGTGATGATTGCATCTGGACACTCTACTCCAGCCTCTTTCAAAGCACGAAGAGATGAGAGATATGCCGCCTTAATGAGTTTAGTCATGCGGCGAGACTCCATAGGCGAAACAAATTCCTTAAGTCCCTTAAGTTCTTCCGCCTCAGTGATGATGACTTCCGATGCAACCTTTATTTCATCATCATTCTCCTCACCATTAGTGCAAGAAGTCTTTGGACTGCTGCTTATGACGAGTGAAGAGTCGTTGCCACCAAAACCGAATGAGTTGCAAATCACGTTCTCAAGCGTTGCATTCTCACGACCTAAGGTTGGAGTGATTCCACCTTCTATCTGATTCTTCCATCCAAGGTTGCCTGGCACAAAACCGTTCTGCATAGCAAGTACGCAGATTACAGTCTCGATTGAACCTGAAGCTGATGTTGTGTGGCCTGTGAAGGATTTTGTACTTGAAACGTCTGGCATATTGTCTCCAAATATTCGCTTGAGCGCCTGACTTTCCGAAAGGTCATTGTTTGGAGTACCTGTACCATGAGCATTCACATACTGAACTTCCTCTGCCTTGATGCCAGCCATATCGATTGCATCCTTCATGGCGAGGTAGGCACCCTCACCATTGTCTGATGAAGCGGTCTGATGGAAGGCATCACAACGATTGCCATAACCAGCAACAAAAGCCTTACCTTCCACCTTGTCTTTCTCAAGAACAACGAAGGCTGCTCCCTCACCAAGATTAAGTCCTGCACGAGTATCATCGAAAGGACGGCAACGCTCCTTGTCAAGTATCATGAGAGTGTTGAATCCGTTGAGATGGAATATGCTGAGCGACTCCGAACCACCAGCAATCACAATATCGACCTCATCCCTCTTCAACATCTCTGTTCCAAGTATGATGGAGTTGAGTGCTGAGGAACAAGCGGTAGAGATTGTGCAGACCTCAGCATTCTTGATGCCTGCCATCTCTGTCATTTCGAGTGTGCTCTTTCCACATTCGTTGTTTTGTGGAAGGTCGAGAAGAGAGTCGTCAGTCTTCATCTGCTCGAAATACCTCTCTGTGATATCCATTCCTCCGACGGTCGTTCCCGATATCACAGCAACGCGCTTTCCTTCGAGGTCTTCAATCTTTGCATCTTTCAATGCTTGGCGTATGGCAATGGCACCCATCAAGGATGTACGGCTGATAGGAGCAGAGCTTGCAATGCCAAGCAGCTGCTTCATCTCCTCGTTCGAGAGTTGAACCTCTCCCACTGGTATATCCTGATGCTTAGACTGCAGGTTCTTCATGCTGCGCACTCCCGACTCGCCCTTTCGGAGCGAATCAAGCACCTCGTCTGCGTTATTGCCTATGGAGCATATAATGCCAAGTCCAGTTATGGAAATCATATTAGCCTTATTTCTTGCGGTTCTTTTCTACAAATTCTGCGATTGCGCTTACACTCTTGAAGATTTCCTTTCCTTCTGCAGGATTAGACAACTTAATGCCGTAGTGCTTCTCAAGGAGTACGATAAGTTCAAGAGCATCGATTGAGTCGAGTCCGAGACCATTTCCGAAGAGAGGTGCATCGTTTTCAATCTCATCTGGAGTCATTTCTTCCAGGTTAAGTGCATCGATAATTTGTTCTTTGAGTGTATTAATCAATTCGTTCATTTTTGTTGTATTTTTTTATTTAGTTATTATTCTTATATCCGCTTCAAATTCATTTTCATCACTGCAGTCCACCCAACCAGCCAGGATGCTCTTGACACCTGATTGTTGCATGGTGGATGTGATGATTTGCGAGAGCATCTGTTCGTTCTTTTCCTCCAGGATGTACAGTGATGTTTCGCCCTTATATCCATGCTTGATGGCTATTTCCCCTGTCATAATGTTTGGCAGAGTATAGAGGAAGATGGAAGGACTTGGGAAGAACTCATCCTTGTTGCATATCGTAGAGACGTGTTTTCTGTCCGATACGATTGATGATGTCCTGTTGAACAGTATCACTGCTCTGCTTTCTGCCTCCACATTGTCTGTTTCCTCATTGTCGGCTTCTTGGCTGCCTGCCTTTGCATCTTGTGCAATCAGCAATTCGGAAGCGACAAACGCTACCCTACTCAGCATGTCCATCTTGTAGAATTTTGGATAGTCGCCTATGAGGGTTTTGTATATTTGTGTCAGCAATGCTTTACCCTTCTCTGTAGTCTCCACCTTTACGTTGTCAATATAGAGCGACGAGGTGTCGAGTCGTACAGAATGTGTAGTGTGCAGAGCTGAGGCACTGAGGATAGCATCATCTGCATTTCCTTCTTTACCTTTTTCGCTCCTTCCCTTACTGAAAAGCAATGCTCCGTTGCATCCTCCGAATCCCGAAATGATTTTGAGGAATGCCTTCTTGTCCGTAGTCCTTTCTTCGTTGCTGATATTTACCTTTCCGCTCACTCCGATTTCTTCAAAGCCACGAGAAGGCAATATGCAACCATCGTCGAGAGCGCGCATCGTGATTACGGTCTCAATGATTCCCGCAGCACCCATAGTATGCCCATAATAGCCCTTCAGTGCTGAGAGTGGGATGGATGAGAGTCCAGCATTTTCTATTGCTTTCGACTCCATCTGGTCGTTGAACATGGTTGCTGTGCCATGCACACTGATTACTCCCAATCGCTCTGCCGTATCGTCCTCGATGCAATGTCTTATAGCTCGATTTGTTCCATCTCCCACAGGTGATGGCGCACTCAAGTGATATGCATCGTTATTGGCGCATCCTTTTTCCAGAACCCACTGTGATGTGGCATCCGAGTCGTCGCGCTGCAGGATAATGGTTGATGCCGCTTCACCTATGTTCAGACCAATTCTCTCTATGTCGAATGGGCGACATGGCTCTGCAGACAATGCCTTGAACGACTGGAATCCTGTCACGATAAATGGTGTGATGCAATCACAACCACACACTATCGCAGTGTCATACATTCCCGCATCAATAAGTCGCTTGGCGATTATCTGGGCTGACACTCCCGATATGCAGGCATTGCTCACCACAAATGGCGGTGTGCTTACTCCGATATACTGCGCTATCTTCCTGGCAGTATCTCCAGGATGAAGATATGCTCCATCGGCATCTGGTGCAGCTCCGAGTTCTTCGATATTTGCCTTCGTAGTGCTGATGATGAAGAGGGTACGCCCGCTCTTCACATCTACATCTGCACTCTGCAAGGCTTCACTTACAGAACGTATAATCAGCGACTCGAACCGTGTGAATCCATCAATGGACAATTCTGCATTCTGCTCTTCCGTGAATATCGAGCCTACGAATGGTTCTGGCAGTCCGTTCCAACTGTCATAACGCAGTAAAGCGGAACAACCAGACTTTAACGCTTGGAAGTTCTGCTCTGTCGTATAGCCTAATGGCGAAGTTATGTTAGTTGAAAGGACTTTTATCATATCAATGAATGTTCCTTTTTCCACTGAGTGTAGAACTCAGGATTGTCCCACATGAGTTTGTAGTCACGCCCCATAAAGACCTGAACACTGCGTGCCGTAACGAACACCGTTCCGTCCACAGGATCATAGATTTCGTAGTCGAAGATTATCTTTGCCGATTCAGTAGGAACGTAGGTGATTCTGACCGTTGGCTTCATTCCGTACATCAACGGACGCTTGTACTTGATGTCGAGTTCTACGATTGGTGCGAATATGTCCAGTTCGATGTATCTCTGGTATGAGAGTCCGTATTTTGCGCCGAATGCTTCGCGGGCATCCTCAAGATAGAGTGGATATGAACCATGCCACACCACATTCATGATATCTACCTCGCTGAAACGGATTTCAAACTCTTTCTCTGCAACCAGTTTCACTTCTTGTTTCATTCTTCTCTGACAGCTAATTTGATTTCTGTATCTGCAATAATCTCGCCGTTACATTCTACCGTTGCATTTGCCATTGTCATACCGAAGATATCCTCGATGATGTCAACCTTCGTTGTGATGACCTCTCCTACCTTTGCAAGACGATGCACATTGTAATTCTTCACAGCACCAATGAAACCTATCTGCACACCCTTCAAGAGGATGTACTTATTTATGTATCCCACTCGTGCTGCACAGGTCTGCGCTATGTTCTCTATCATTCCTGTAGCAGAGAAGAGCCCATTATCCACGAAGATGTTGGTGTCGCGAATGGTTGTCTCGGTTGTCGTGTTGCTCATCTCGAAATGCACGAGAGTGTCAATCATGACAAATGGTTCCTGCTGTGGCAGAATGTTGTGGATATCTATAGAGCGAAGAAATTCTTCTGTTGGTTGCCTTGTGTCCATTATGTCCAGAATTCAAAGAAGTTATACCATTGAGTAGGATATTCACGAAGTCTTGTCTCAAGTTCCTTCACGTATGCACTCGACAGCTGTCGCATCTGCTCCTTGCGGGGTGCGCTCCTGTCGTAGTCTATCGGAGTGATGAATATCTTGTATTTTGTCCATCCATCCTTCATCACGTTCACAGCAAGCACATCCAGTCCGCGCATGGTAGCCACACTGAATGGACCTTGAGGAAAACTTGCCATCTTGCCGAAGAACTCGCACCTGATTTCTTTCGCCGAACCATTCTTGCGGTCTGCAGGCATCGTGACAATCTCGCCGTTGCTCAGGGCATGGTCTATCTCGAACAGATGGCTCATGTCACTCTTCACTGCAATCATGCGAGTGTTCGTACCTTCAAACATCTTGTTTCTGTTCTCCATGACCGATTCCTTCTCGCCCGCATACACGAGCGCGTTCATTATCTTATTACGAGAGACAAGAGTGTAACCTGCAATCTCATAATTACCGACGTGCGAACTCAGATGCATGAAACCCGGTTCCTTCTGTGCCCTCTCGAGGTAATGTTCAAAACCTATAGTCTCGACATCGAAATGCTTACCCGCATACATAGCAAACTTGTCAATTACCACCTGACTGAACAAGCAGTGATTGACATAAGTTGCCCATGCAGCCTTCCACTTTCCATATCCGAGGATATTGCGGAAATAATGGTATGCGGTCTTACGACTTGGATTAAGCACAAGGCATACGGGGATGACGAACACGGATGCAAACACATACAGTATGCGAACATCTATATATCGCAGCATACGGATGAGCCACTTGTGCATCCATCCGTTACCATACGTATTACCAGCCCACTGTTGCTTGTCTGCCATAGCCTTCTGCCCCGTTGTCGTTATCCTACCTTACTTTCAATATAATCGCAGAACTTAGTGTAAGTATCAACACCAGCCATCTCTTCTGGCTTAATCTTGAAACCAAAGTTCTTTTCTACGATTACTACGATATCCACAAAGTCAAGGCTGTCAATACCCATGTCATCCTTAAGCTTTGCTTCTGGGAAGATCTTATCTTCTTCAATCTCAAGGTCCTCAACCAAGAAGTTAGTTACTTTTTCTTCAATTTCCGAACGATTCATATTATTTAATGTTTTTAGATTATTTAAGTCTTGCTACCTGTCTTGCTACTTCCTCAAAACAGTCCTCGAAAGTACCATCAGGACTCAAGTTTGCACCACCATCAATCTCGCTAAAAGTACCTTCTACGAGAACCTGACCACTCTTAACGTCAGTGATAGTCAAAGTACCCCATGCCTTAGTAGCGTTACCTGGCACAAAACCCATAACCTTAAAGTACTGGTCCATATTTGTCACCTTGATAGTGAACTTGTATGTAGCATCGGCTGCATCTTCTACAACCTTAACCTTCTTGCAGCTCTTGTTGAATGCATCCTGGAATCCCTTCCAAGCGATAGGCTTGAGCTCTTCAAGGTTGTTGTACTTTTCAGTCAAAGGCTGCTTATTGTCGTATGTGGCACCATCCCACACAAACTCAACAACAGCATTACCACTTGCTGTCTTGAAAATCTTCTTATCACCCTGTGTTACCTTAATGTTCGAACCTGCCATTGCACACATGCAAACAGCGAAGCACATAACCATTGTCAAAAGATACTTCTTCATAATACTTTGTTTTTTTTATTGTGTAAATAAATCTTTATAAACTACTCTTGCACCAAAGCGGTAGCAATTTTTTCACTCTTCACTTTTCACTTTCCTAATCACCAACGCACTATTTGTTCCTCCGAATCCGAATGAATTGCTCAGGACAACATCGATGTTCATATCGACAGTCTCCTTAGCAATATTCAGCTTAGCAGAATACTCATCAGGATTTTCGAAGTTTATGTTAGGAGCCACGAAACTATTCTGCATCATGATGATAGAATAGATAATCTCACTCGCACCAGCCATCCAGCACTCATGACCAGTCATTCCCTTAGTAGAAGAAATCAAAGCCTTCTTACCGTTGAAAATGCGGTCGAGTGCGATAGCCTCAAACATATCTCCCTGATGTGTACTTGTTGCGTGAGCATTGATGTAATCCACATCCTCAGCCTTGACATTAGCATCCTCCATAGCGCGTACCATAGCCTTCACACTACCCTCATCACTTGGCTGACTGATGACTGCAGTACCGTTTGATGAGAATCCATAACCACAAACCTCACACAAGATGTTTGCACCACGAGCTACGGCATGGTCATAGTCCTCAAGCACCAATGCAGCAGCACCACCACTTGGGATAAGACCATCACGGTCACGGTCGAATGGACGGCTTGCCTTCTCTGGTTCATCCATGCGCTTCGAGAACGCACCGAGTGCATCAAACGAAGCCATTGAGTAGTAGTTCACCTCCTGTGCACCACCACACAACACCATATCCTGAAGTCCCTGCTTAATCAGCATGTAAGCGAGACCAATAGAATGACTACCACTTGCACAGGCAGCACTCACACTGAAGTTCACACCCTTCAAGTGGAACACAGTACTCATGTTCATGTTCACAGTAGAGTTCATCGACTGGAAAATCAGGCTCTGTCCCAGCAAACTGGTATCCTTCTTCTCCTCCATGATGCGATACGACTCCACCACAGGAAGTGCAGATGAATCATTACCGAAGATACATCCCACCTCATTCTCCAGCAGATACTCATCACTTACCTGAGCCTGCTCGAAAGCCTGACGACTCGCCATGTAAGCATATTCAGCCTCCTCCGAGAATCCACGGCGTGAATGACGGTCAATGAGGCCCTTCAGCACCGGCTTCTTCACGATACCTGTCAATCCCGACTGGTATCCATACTCAAGTCGGCTACTGTCAAGACCAATGCCCGACTTACCATTGTACAAAGAGTCCTTAACCTCTTCTATATTTGTTCCAAGGCATGACCAGATGCCCATTCCTGTTATAACTACTCGTCTCATTTATATTTTGTTTCACTTAATACAATCCTCCATTAATACTAATCACCTCGCCTGTGATATAACTTGCGGCATCCGACAAGAGGAAACCGACCAAGTCTGCGACCTCCTCAGCCTTACCGAAACGCTTCATAGGAACCAGTTTCTTCAACTCATCAACAGGGAGATCCTTTGTCATGTCCGACTCAATGAAACCTGGAGCCACAGCATTCACAGTGACCGAACGAGGAGCCACCTCCTGTGCCAGCGCCTTAGTTGCACCAATCAATGCAGCCTTAGCAGCACTGTAGTTCACCTGACCAGGCATACCCTTCAGTCCAGACAGCGAAGCCATATTCACAATCTTACCGCCATGCTTGCGCATCATCATCTTAGTGATAAGACGACGAGTCACATAATAAAAACCGTTGAGAGAAGTATTGATGACAGAATGCCAGTCATCTTCCGGCATCATGAAAAGCACATTATCACGCCTTATTCCCGCGTTGTTCACCAGATATGCCACATAGTCATCAGGGTGTTGTTCCTCCCACTGACTGAGCGCACTATCCACCTCCTGCTGGTTACCCACATCAAAACGTAGCAACTCGGCATTCACGCCCTGTTCCTCTACTAATCTCTTCACCTCCTGAGCCGCCGACTCATTAGATTGATAATTTATTATCACAGGTATTCCCATCGCAGCCAGTTTGATGCAGACAGCCCTTCCCAAGCCACGTGAGCCTCCTGTTACTAAAGCGTACTTCATTGTCAAATAAATCGATTTATAATTTGAGGGTGCAAAAGTAGTAAAATTATCGAAATGAAACAAATATATTTATATCAAACTTGATTTGCGCCCACTTTTCCCCCCATCCACCCATCTATTCCCCTGTGTTTTTCTCACTTAGGATTGCATAAAACGGTTAGTGCAGCCTCGATAAAAGTCCGTGCAGACTGACAGACATGCAGATAATTACAAGTCAAGGTGTCCGTTTATACGAACACCCTGACTTGCATGTCATCGTTCCACTACTTCCACTTGGCTTGATATCCACCGTCTGCCAGGGTGCCATGCTGCATAGTTCCTGCTCGGAAGGCGAACGGTTCGGCTATATATATGCGTTTGTTCTTGGCAGAGAAATAGCGCAACTCTATATTCATTGCCGATGCATTCTCTTCTACCTTTGGCATAACGACGAGTGTGAAATGCACAAGTTCATTCTCTTCCTTAACGGCACTTGTGACAGCTCTACACTCACCATCCACGAAGGCTCCCATAAGGTCATTGGTCAGGTCTATGTCAACAGGCACTTCCTTTGAGGTCAGCACTATTCTGTCGGGCTGAGTGATGTCCAACTGTGACATCGGCACTGCGTGCCAGTCCGTAGGGCGCACAGAGGAGCCTACGGAGTCACGGAGGTTATCATAGCCATCAGGCTTTTCGGGGGTATTTCCCACATCATCAATCACATTATCATCTCCACGGCATCCAGCCAGTGTCAATGCGCCGAACAATAAAGCATATAAAAATATTTTCTTCATATAGATTTTCCTTTCTTAAAAATTTAACTACTTGACAATCTTGCTATCACCGATGATGAACACACCCTTGCGATTCTTCACATCCTCAGCCTTGCGGTACTTCACACCACTGATGCTGTACACATCGGTGTTATCATTAGCCGTATTGCTGAAGTCGATAGTGTATGGCACATCAAGTGTACCAGTCACAGCATTGCTATCATAGATAATACCATTGCTGCTCTTGCCTATCACCTCTCCACCACGAATGTGGGCAAAGCGAACCGTGTTGCCATCCTCTGCATTCAGTGAGATGAAGAAGAGTCGCTTTCCGTTTGCCACCTCAATCACTTTAGCAGAACCAATGGCATTACCCTTGGCAAAGGCAACAATCTCGTCATCCTCCTCAAAGGAATCCATGTCATCAATATCTGCAATGACTGGCATCATGGTACGAGCCTCGCTGACTATCTCAGCTGATGTGTCAAGGTAGTTCTGTTCCGCATCGAGGTCATCACTATCAAAGCGCACGGTCTTGGCATAAGTGGTTTTCTGCGTGTTGGTGAACTTCACCTGGAGGTCTTCATTGCCAAAATACTTTATGAAGTAACCCTCGCCAGGATGCATGTAGTCCAAAGAACCTTTCCACTTACCATCTGCATCCATCACGGCAAACAGCTTGCGGTTCTTTATTACAGTACCCTCCTTGGCATTCTTCTGCAGATCAAAGCCTGACATTGCCACATTGATTGGCTGATCCACGCTGAGCAGATAAGGCAGGTGACACCAGACGGCACCGTTCGCAGGAGCGGCGTTCAGAGTGATGTAACGCTCGTCTTCCTCATACTCATAACCATAGACGGTAGCCTGGACTGGTTGGTGAACATAAATCTGATAAGTGTGTTTATCATCACCATGTATGGTGTTGATACCAGCATTCCAATACTTGCCCTTAGTGCCGTCTTTTTTTGTATAGACAACAAGTTCTGAGGCATGACCATTGACCATAATCACATCACCAGCAGAGAATCCGTTGTTTGTATCGAAGAGCTGGTTGATACTGATGTTGTTCTCTGGCTTGATATAGAGCGACACCCAGTTCCATCCAGTCTCAAGATTCCATACCTGTTTCTCCTCGTTGGTAGGGGTGAAGATTACAGGCTGTTTTGGACTGCCCACGAGTGAGCCGTTAACGAAGGTGATTTTGTTGCCAGCAGTGTTAGGCACAATCACCCTTGTGACATTGGTAGAGGCATCCCAGAGCAGGAATGTCAGTCCCTTTTCCTTATCATCCACCATCTTGTCGTTACCCATGACCGTAAGGTTCACCATAGGGTTATTGGCATTGTCAACGGTGATGTTTGCCTTGCCCAGACATACGCCATCGTAGAATGCAGCCACGATGTCGCGCTTGTCTGTATCGTAAAATTCATGACCGCCTTCGTTCTTCAGCTTCACCCTACCCATTATGTTCATGGTGTAGTTGTAGCCCATGTTGTCTGTGACCTTCCAGTCTGGTTCATCAGCCTCAACTTTGACACTTATAGTCAGCGGACTGCTGAGGTTGTCCTCATCCACGGCATATACGGTGGTAAAGTATTCACCTGGAGCCAGACCATCAGATATCTCCATTTCTATGTTGTCATAGCTGAGAGGCATTGACACTCCGCTCTCCTTCGACATACTGAGCCATGTACAGTTATTCTCCAGAGAGTAGTATATGTTGCGTCCACTCTTGTTGATGAGCTTAGGTGTCAGCTTCTCTTTCGTGCCATACTTCACATTGATATTCACCTTAGGGTCATCCCAGTACAATACATTTCTATCCACATATACAAGCATCATCTG
Organism: uncultured Prevotellaceae bacterium; assembly: GCA_937893145.1. GTDB lineage: Bacteria > Bacteroidota > Bacteroidia > Bacteroidales > Bacteroidaceae > Minthosoma. Next base: position 25,671 of record CALBJW010000051.1, read on the forward strand.
AGGGTTGACCAGAGTGTTGCCCGCAAGGTCCTCCACGTCACGTACCGTTACGTTCACATACTGGTGGTTAATCTCCGCATCACGCTTGTTGAGGTTGATCTGCAGTTCGTTGTTCGTAGCAGTCCATGTGAACGGAATGTTCTGAATGATGCCGAACGACCTTGCTGGAGGATAAGACGTAGTATTGTCTATCTCCTTTAGCTTTTCCTCAGTCAGCATGCTTTCTGGCAGAACACAGTCATAGGTTGTGAGTTCGTTGCCAGCCTCATCTTTTCTCACCACCATGTTGTAAGGACTGAAGACAGACTCATGAGTGTTCTGCGAGTTCACATGATCCATCTCGAATGGCATGTAGAACTCCAGTCCCATCTCCTTGCCTAATGGTGTGGCATTGCTCACCGTTGTCAGGCTATTGCCCGGGATGGCAAGATGCCAGAATGCAATATGGTCGAAACCGCCGTAGAAGTTGTCGTCACCTATTTTCACCGCTGAAGGCATGCCACAGAATGCATCGGCATCAGCAGTCATCACCATCTTGCCGTCAATGTACACAGAAGAAGAGTTGTGCGACTTATTTGTCACGGCAGTCACGAGGTGCCACTTGTTGTCAGCCAGTTCGCTCTTGCTTACGATGCTCTGTCTGAACTCGCCTGACTGTACGATGACATCTTCATTATTCATATATATTGCGAAGTGCTGCTTGTCGAGCTTGGAGCCAGCATTGAAGATGGTCACGCTGTCGCCCTTCGTCAGTTCACTGTCTATCTGTGTCCAGAAAGAGAGGGTGAAGTCGTTGTATTCCGCACGCATGAAGTCCGTATCCCTTGTCTTAAGGTCTATGCCCTCACCCCTGAGTTTGAGCGAGTGCTGTCCCGTAGGCATCATCCATGTCTGACGTGAGAAGTGCAGATCCGTGCCGTTCACCTTATCGTGTAGCACGTTGCCCATCATCTCGTCCATAGGCCAATAGCACATCAGCGAAGGCTCACTCTTGCTCAACACCTTCGTTCTCTTGCTTGCCATCTCTGCACTTGACATTGCCTTGTCCCACAGACGTGCATCGACCATGATGCCCTTCATGTAGCAACCGAGTAAAATCTTACCGTAGGCATTGCTGGTGATGTGATAGTCATCCTCCAGTTCCACCGGTGCATACTCCTGATTCTCCTCATTTACAGAAGAATCCAGTCGTGTCACCTTATCCATGTCAAGCTGGGTGCCATCCACAAAGAATCTCATCTGGTTCTTTACACCCACTGAGTCGTTGGTAAATGTCACAGCCACATTGGTCAGCTTGTCTTTGAGCGACAGACCTGAGCCCTTGTACTTTGGATCGTCAATACTCTTTGACATGAAGGATATACCGTCCATTGAGGCTTCCAGCCTGCCCGAGTTGTAGGTCAGAGTGAAATAGCGTTCTGCTGATTCGCCGTCGTCAGAGATAGTAAACAGCGTAGCTATATCACACGTTTTATCCAGCTGTACCATAGCCTCCCATGTGAAGTCCTGTCCCGCGAGACTGCGGTTCACCTTCGATTTCGGCACGTCAGACCAACTGTAATCACTGCCCGCAGCCACCGATTCGTTGCCTGGGAAGCTCAGTGCCGTGTCATACTTCTTGCTCAGGTCGTTGGTGATACCCGTAATCTGGAAGTTAGCAGTCTTGTCCAGATAGTTGTATGCTATAGGCTCATTGAATGGGAACGATATGACATCCTCAAACGTCAGTACGCCATTCGTAGGCTTAGGTTTGCCGAATATCTCTGGGTTGCGTGTGTCTTTCATACCGCTCTTCACGTCAGACACCGCAGTGACATAGCCCGCACCGAGTCGGCAGAAGCTTACGGCTCTCAGGTCATACTCCATCTCCACAGGGTCAGCATCACCATAGAAGCGATATTTGATGGTGCCGGACGTCAACTTCTCCTTAGTGCCTGATGCGGCATTGAAGAGAGAGTCGTTGGCATAGAACGAACACATGTTCACCCACTTCGTATCGCCATCAGTCTTCTTCTTGTACTGCAACTCAATGTGGTCGAAGTTGTCGTAGCTCACGTTGAAGCCGTTGACCTCCACTGGCAGATAGTACCTGTCTTGTTCGTCCTTAGCCGACAGAGTGTTCAGCACCCACTTATCCACTGGTAGTGCCAACTTCACTGGAGTCGAAGCCGGCAGGTAGTTCAGGCTTATTGCAGCGAAATCACAAAGGCTGCTTGCCTCATCACGGAATCCGAGGCGTACGTTCTCATAGTGGTACTGCTTACCGGCTCGCTCCACCTGAATGGTCTTCGTTATGCTCTCACCAGGCTTTAGCTGGAAAGTCCTGCCATCCGTCAGCGGCATACCGTCCATTGTTATCGCGAGACCGTCAGGACAGCTCTTATCGTCGAGGAAGAGTTTGAAAAGCGACGGATTCATCAAGTCCTTGTTCATGTTTGTCGTCACCTCACTCTCATTTGTCAACCTTACAGAGAAGATAGCCTTGTCACCTACAGGGATGTTGCTTGCCACAGGGTTGCTGATGCTTATCTTCGGATTGTCTATCTTCAGTGTGCGAGCAGTGAGCGGATAGCCCTTCATCGATACAGAATCTATGTAGCAGATGGTAGAGTCCGGTTCATACCATGGTCCTCGCTCAGCACCGCCTCGTACAGTAAATACGAAGTCATGTAATTTTGCCTCACTGACATCCTTTGAATTTGGATTATCAGAGACGGTGTCCCAGAAGTCATTGACAAATTCCTCGTCTGAAAGTTTCGAGCCAGAAGCCTTATTCATACTTATGAACTGTTCGTCAAGCTTATAGTCATCACAACGATACACGTCCATGTCAAGATAGCTGTTTGACACAGTCTCCAAGACGTAGCCACTTCCTGCTGAACGAATACATTTCTTCGACTTGTTCCTATTGAAGTTGACCTTCGGATCAGGCAAGAAGTCAAATTTAAACATGAAACCAGGGAGTTCGACTACCTGCGTGATAGGATTCTGCCTATCATTTCCGTACATGTCCTTAGTCTGTTGGCCAGTAGCGCTATTGTCAAGTGTTCCAAGCCCCAATTTCTTATGAAGGAGATTAGCGACGCTCGTACTTAATTTTGCTCCAATATTACTTTTCCATGACCCACTTCTAAGGTCCACGCCGCCCAATGAAAATGACCACTTGGGTTCTTTGTAATATGCGGAGGCTGACTCCGAGTGTTCTATCCTTGAGGCTGAAGACAGACTGTAGCTGTCATGCAATCCTGACTGGGAAATGGCATTAAGCTTCTTCTGCTCGTTGGTGGCTATCACCGACAACCACTGACGGATAGTTTCGATAATGGTCTCTGGATTTACTTCAGGAGTGGTGTAGTTCGCCAATCTCTCTGTCGAACCTTCAACACATGGATATATAGGAACAATGCACGTTGTGGTATCCTTCTCATCACCTCCGCTCTTGAGCCAGTAAAGCTGCTTTTTGCCTGCATTGGCAAGTTTCTGTATCTCTATACTGTCACCAGTCAGGAGCTCTGCCTCCAGTTTCTGCACAAGCTGAGGTATGATGGTGCCAAGGATATGCTTCTGACTATACACAAACTCCCTTTGCTTACCTTTGCCCAACTGAACCTTTTCACTGACAGCAAGATAATTGCCGCCTTCACCCTCCTGGATGATGCGTATGGCACCACTCTCGATAGCAGGCTTCACCAGTCTGTAGGTTGTGGAGTCAATCACGGAGAATGTCTCTACACGCCACAGATTGTATGTGTCCATGAATCCGCAATACACGTCTGCCATAGCACCGACATCAAGCGGGTCAGCGCTGGTAGAGATTCTGTCGTTCAAAGTCTTGTCGTAAGATCCACTGGAAGAGTAATGAGCATCCACTATTGGTACAACAATATCAAGCGTGAAGTTATTCGATGAATTGCTTGACGTGCCAGCAACGGCACCTGCACCCAGTCCCGTGAATGCACCTGTAAAGTATGAACCCTTCGTACCCATCTTGACATTTATGTCCACGCTGATTCCCAAATCGAGATTCACAGAGTAATCCCAATGATAGTTTGTGCCTTTCTCCCTATAGCTATAACTTCGCGAACCGTAAGGGTCGCGTATGACATCAACGACATTTATAGGGCCGTCAAAGGAAGCCAGAGGCATCACGTCGTGTCCCTTGTCACGCACTCCCGTCACAAATGCCTCCAGCGGCTTGACATTATAATAGTATCCGTTGGAATTGACCTGCATGTAGAGATATCGCAGGGCATCCTTCCTATTCAGTGAGTACTCTGGGTTTGCTGCACGGAATGCAACTGTGGCATGTCCATTCTTGTCCAACGGATACACCTCAGTATCTACTGCACCTGCAAGCCCATTGTTGACCAACAGCGTGTCACCCTCCAGATACACCATGTCTGGTGCATTGATTGTATCACCGTTGTAGTAGTAGTCCTCATGAGCATATACATGCAACTCGTAGCCGTCGCCTGATTCAAAGATAGGATACTGGAACATATACGAGACCTCTTTCTTCTCCTTATCATACGTTGCCACCTTGGCAGTCTTCTTCTCGCCTGCAATGTTGTAGATTGTCATCTTCTCTGCTCCGAAGAAATTTTGTTTCATGCCATACCTGTGCTGTTCGTATGTCACGCTGACAGGATTGTGTACAATGCGGTTATATCGTGCATTGTATGTAGTGGTGCGTGTCTCATCACCATGCTTATCCTCATTCTGACATGTGTAAGTGTCGGTGACAAGGCATGTATCGCAGGATGAGAGGTCAAGCACCTGGAATCCTTCGCCCTCATTGAAGAGCGTAGAGTAACCTGTCGCAGACATCTCTGTGACCTTATACTTCGTCGGTGCCAGGTCCACACAGAATTCGCCCGTCTTCACGTCAGGTTCGATGACGATACGCTTCTTCTCGAATGTCACGTTGGTGCTGTCCAACTGTTGCTCATGCAAATTATCTATATTCACCGCCTGAGTGAAACTCTTCGAGTATGATGAGAGGTCAGGATTGTCCTTGAAGTATGTGATGCGTGAAGTATTGTCGCCATCCAACTCCAGCACAAGGCGCATATTGTCACCGAGGTTGTTCTTCGTGAGTCCCATGCCGAGAGGCAGTCTGCCCTGTCTGTTGCCACCGATGAGTCTTCCCACGAGGCGCACAGTGGTGCTGTCAGTCAGAATCAGTCCGTCATAGTCGGCACTTGGTACAAAGGCATACTCCTCGCCCTCCCTCTTGTCACTGGCACGTGCCAGTATGTAGCCGTCGTCCACAAACGTGTGACCATCCTTCACTGCCTTCAGTGTCATCTTGCAATAAGGCAACAGGAACGAGAACTCTCCCTTGCTGTCCGTCACTATAGGTTTGCCGTGGGCATCAAGCACAGGGTTGCCATTCATCTCAAACTGGCAGTCGCGTACCGGGATGGTGCTATTCGTGTAGAGCACACGTCCTGAGAACTGACGAGTCTCGTTGCAGATGTAGTGAATGGTGCTGTACTCATGTTTTCCGTCGTTAAGGCTGAACCGTGCAGCACTATTATCCTCCTGACCTTCCAGCACAAATCGAGTACCGCTCTCCGACTTCACATCGACGGTATAGAGCGTGCCACCAGACTGATATGGTATGCTGTCGAACTCAAAGGTACCATCCGTAGTGTACAAGCTCTTTTCGTACACTTCGCTATATCCAGGAATGATGATGGTGTCGTTGTCCGCATCATGTATCTGGTCTATTGCTACAGTTTCATCTGCCATGATGCTTACGGTAACCTTGTCAGGCATTGGTGCATTGTTATTCAGTGTCACCCTACCCTTTACCGTTCCAAAGTATGGATTCCAACCATAGACGATACGGCTTGCCTCCAGTACCTGTTGGCGCACCTTCAGCTGTGCAGAAATCCTGTACTCATAGAGTCTGCCGGCCTCAGCCCGGTCATCCACATAGCTGGTAGCCAGAGTGTCTCTCCTGCCTACCACCTCGTAAGGATTGGTGTTCGTCTTGCTGACCACCTTCTTGCCGTCACCAGTGCGAGTCTCAATGGCTGCCAGTCGGCGTTCCACCTTGAAACCATTATATACGCCGTCTTCAGCATCCCACTCTACGACTACTCTGCCCTTCACCGTACCCTTCGAGGCAGTGAGGTGTGCCACAGGTGTAAGGGTTGTCTTGTAGCAGGAGTCTGCCTCAGCCTCAGTCGTTGCCACAACAGGATTTTCCAACAGGCAGTACGAACTGCGTGTACCGTCAACGCTTGCCTTATAGTAGTAGTGAGTGTAAGGATAAGTCTGTATATCCTCTATCTCAGCATAGTACATTTTCTTTTTGTCATCCCACTTGACTTCATCGCCGTTGATGACTATCTTCTTCTCCACAAGGTCCTTGCCATTGTCGTGATCTTCTGCCGGACTGTAGCGCTGTACTACGATGGAAGCTTTCTCATCCCAGATGGTGGAACTCTTCAATGCATTAAAGTAACTGTCTGCATCAGTACCCGTTCCGAGTTTGTCAAACAGCTCCTTCGGACTCTCACCCTTTGCGAACTCCGTCTTACCGCCCGTCAGCTCCACACGCACCTTGACGGTACTTTCCATATCAAAATCCTTGGTTTTCTCCACCTTGAGACTTTCCACGCCTGCAAGGAAATTATCGAGCCTTACAGAGTCAGCCTTGGAGAAGCCGCCCGACGTGTTGTAGCCCCAGTTGGCACCATACACCGCACGAACCACACGGTAGTACAGTTTGCCACCGTCTGAAGGATTCTCGCTGTTGAAGTCGTTTCCCTCCAAGTCGTCAACGACGGTATATGTTCCGACATCTTCAAAGTCAGACACCCTCTCCACCTTCAGTTCTGTACTGTCAGCATCAGCATACGACACTGGCAATGTACCTACAGTAACTGCATCAGAGAAGTCAGGACTCTGCGCACGCTGTACGATGTAGAAGTCTGTATCGAAGGCATCCTCCTGCTGCACATTGTCCACCACCCATTGTATCTTGTTCTCCTGCTTGAATACGCCCTTTTCGTCTATCTGCTTATCCAGAGTTATCGTTACCGATTCGATGGAATGGAATGGCTTGACAGTGAAAGGTATGGCAAACCAACCCGGATTGGACGACATTCCCTTGTCTGTCATCTGGCGATTCTCACCATTCAGGATAAGCGTGTAGTATTTAGTCTTCTTCTGAGGAGGGAAACTGTATGTCCACTGATTTATCCTTTCGTCTATATTACCAGCAAACACCAATTCCCTTTTTTCAGTATCCCATACACCTGCCCATGTCATCTTTCCCGTAGGCACCACATTGAGTACCTGCGAACCGGCAAGACTTCCACTGCCTGGCTTCTCAGCATTGAAGTCCATCACAGGATCTATCACCGTAACGGTATTCATACCCTCCGGAGCCTCAGGCTGATTGATAGGGATGTTGGTTTCTATTCTGAAGTTGTTGTTTCCAGAGTAATTGGTCGTACCATCGCCCTCATATCTGAAGTAGTCTATAGTCGTATCGTCCTGCAACTGGAAATATAATGTTATCAACCTTAAATCGACATCATTTCCCTCAGACGACATATATCCAAATCTGTCACTCTGAATCACATCGAACCTACCATTTTCCGATGGCCTTGTCACGGATGATACGTGTTCGTTCACTACAGGCATATATCCGCATCCCCAGCTTTTGTCAAAGCCGTCCCTGTCATTATTCGTGTGAGTGATCTTTGCTATATGCACTTTGTTGCTTACGTTGTTTTTCTTTTCAACAAAGTAAATATTACCTACCAAGTTCCTATTTGCCAATATGCATGTGTCCTGGTCGTTGATGCAACCCTCAGGGATGGTGACCTTGTACAAACCACCGCCCAGAGCCTCAGCCTTGAATTCCCTTTCGAGTTTTGGCATGGTCTGACCTACGATGACAGTCTTCGTTATAGAGTAGTAGATATTGTCTCCTCCTGTGCCTCTGTTGAAGTTGGCAGCCTCGCCCTTGATATTCGTTCCCTCCACGAGGGCAATGGAATTGGTCATGTTGGCGTTGCTTCCACGAAAATCGACAGATGTGACAATACCCTGCTCTGGGTTTGCCTTTGTGTAGTACAGATAAAGGTAATCGCCTCCCGCATCCTTGTTAAGATCGGAAGAACCACAGATGGTCTCAGCCTTAAAATACTTTCTGCCATCGCTGAAGGTGAATTCATCCTTCTCACCTTCACCAGTGCGGACCACTATGTTTGTGATTGCCTCCTTCGGGTCGGTAGTAGTCTTCCAGCCCAAATACACATAGTCCGAAAACCAGCATCCCTTGTTCAGGTCGTGGTTATCTATAGTGTACCCGCGGCTTTCCAGTTCCCTTTGTGGCACACCGCTTTTACCCGAAGCCACCACAATCTCCTTGATATAGGTCTGCGCTACTGCACTCTTCGGCACTGCAAACAGCAGCACTGCTAATAAAATTGATAATAAATGCTTTAGTTTCATATAGTATTGTTTTTTATATCTTATACTTTGGCAAGGTTCGTCACCCCTCTTGAATGACCTACCATTTTTCATTGTTACAGTCTTCTTAATACTTTACTGTACATCTGTTTATTTGACTTTGAGCCGCAAATATAAACATTTATTTATAAAACATAGCGTGCAAAACGTATTTTTCTCACAATTACGAACGTTTTGCACGCTATTTTTTATAGACAAAGGCATCACCAACCAAAAATGAAACGTTTCACTTCATAAATACTAACGTTCATTTAAAAAGGTTTTGTATCATTGTAGCGCTTCACGATGTTGGTGCGGAAGTACTGGCAGTCGTCCTTGTAGTCGTCCCATCCCCTAAAGTAATAGTCCATGTGTCTGCCGTTTTCGTATGATTCGAATTTCATGCAGGCAATTTCCCAGTTGTCGTAGAAAGCTTTGGCCTCATTTGTTAGAATTGCATGGCTGTAGGTCATGTGATGTTTGTTGTTCAAGTAAGAGTCTTGCTTTCTATCGGCACCGTCGTTGAGAGGCATCACGTGGCGCATACCGTCAGAGAGGTTACCGCAGTCGAAACCAACCTGCTTCATGATCTGCTCAAATGTAAGTTTCTCGCTTTCTGTGCGACCATTGTTGTAGAAGTTGTAGATAGCCTTTGCCTCAGAATTGGAAAGTGTGTTGCTGATCACATCCTCAGTTTTCATGCCACATTCACCATACATGAAGTCGGCTACTGATGTCATTTTGCCGTTCGCCTTGTCCCAAGGGTGGTTCTTCATGTCGCGGATGGTGAGGTTGCCCCTGAATACGATGTGTGCTCCCTGAATCTGGCAAATGAGCATGTCCGGGTGGCGTTCTACCTGATTGTTAGCCATATAGAAGGCTGCAAACGTGCTGAATGTTGCATCGAGCTCATCAACTGGCATCTGGTTCTTGATATAGTAGTCGCGAGTGAGGAGATATCCGGCAATACCAGCACAAATGTCGCTCATGCGGAGTTGTTCACGCATCTGATAGCCTTCATGCTCCCATGCTGTATTCTGGAACACCCAATAGTCGTAGATGTCGGTCACATGATATTTGCCCATTGGTTTTACAGTCTCCTTCAGGAAGTCGAGTGCAGCAGTAGGTGCGTCGCCGCCGCGTACTCTCTGCGAGAGCCAGTTATTCATGACATGGTCTGCCATATCCTTGCTAAGGGCCAACGCCTTGCAGTAAGTATTGAAGGTAGAACAGTTGTACGACTTCACGTACACAAAGCACTTCATATTTTTTTCGTAGATGTCACTCACCTCCTGATTGTTGCCATTACGCTGGAGTTTGTCGATGGCACGGAGAATGTCCTGTATCTGACTGGTTGTCTGGTTTAACTCTTCCATCAGGTTGCTGTTCTGGTCCATAAGCATTTTCACGCCACTCTCGCCCTTGTCGGTAGCGTTCATCACCGAACTGGCAAAGTTGAGCATAGTGAGTGCAGGATTGCCCGCATTGGCAGAACGAGTGCCAGGGCAAGACATCGAGAAACCGTAGTCGAAATCCTCTGGACATACCTCGTGTGACCTTGCGCCACTGTTGTCATGAATGAACTGATTGGTGTTTACATAGATAGAATCTTGCATTCCACCCACTGCGGTAGAATACTTCTCGTTCTGAGAGGTCTGCATGAAGTCCGCACTGTCGTCCTGGCAACTTGTGAAACCGAATACTGATGTGAGAGCTACTGCTGCGATTGCGAGGATTGAATTAAACTTTTTCATAATTTATAATGTTTTTAATTGTCTGTAAACTTTGTTTGTTATTTGAATTGTTTTTGTTTTTTATAAATTTGTTTTGTTTGTCAAGTAACGAAGTGTTTCGTAGGCTTTAGCCGTTTCGTAACGAAGTGTTTCGTAATGAAATGTTTCGTAAGCGTTAGTCGTTTCGTAAGCGTTAGCTGTTTCGTAGCGAAGCGCCTCGTTTTTTCTTTTGACGCCGTAAAGGTACGGACATTTTCAGGGGTGCAAAGTACTTGAAATGAAAACAAAACGTACAAATTGTGAACTTCACAACCAGTACGTTTTATTCACGAATTGTACGCATTTTGAAGCTAAAAAAAGCCTATTAATTAATTTATTATTCAATAGAAAAATGAAAAAACACAAAATAATCACGTCCTGCAGTAAACGGTTAGTTCCCAAGCGCAACGAGTGCTTCGTGCAACCACCCCTCCCCTCTGGGGGAGGCTGGGAGGGGGCATTTTATCCATTTTGATTTTGTGCATTTGCAATTTTATGCGACGCAGGAGCAATTTTATCTCATGTTCAAGTGCTCGTGAGAGCACTGCTGGCGCAAGTGTAGCAGAACAGCAGAAAGCTCGCTTTCGGATTTTCTGATGCACTTGCACCAGCATAAACCGAAGCATGAGGTTTGAACATGAATTTTCTATTGACAAAACACCTCAAACGAAAGCGTAGCGACTAAAATGACCTCAAATGGATGCACAAAACAAAAGGACCCGAATCATCGGGTCCTGCTATTTCGTTTATATCATTGGTAACTACTACCATCCCATTGCCTGAGAAAAATCTACAGAAATGATCATTGGTGCAGATGTTGACTTTGTTTCCTGATTTCCACTACCGCTGTTGTTATTATCACCTGATGTGAAACCGAATACACCTGAAAGTGCTACTGCTACGACTGCGAGGATAGAATTGAACTTTTTCATAATTGACATTTGTTTTTAATTGTTTGTAAATTTTGTTTGTTAATTGTTTTGTTTTTGTTATTTATAAATTTGTTTTGCTTGTCAAGTAACGAAGTGTTTCGTAATGAAATGTTTCGTAAGCGTTAGCTGTTTCGTAGCGAAGCGCTTCGTTTTTTCTTTCGACGATGCAAAGGTACGGACATTTCCCACCATAGAACGCACTCATTATGAAAACAAAACGTACAAATTGTGAACTTCACAACCTGTACGTTTTATTCACGATTTGTACGCGTTTTGAAGGCAAAAAGCCTACTAATTATTGATTATTCAATAGAAAATGCACTATAAATTATTTTACCTCAATCCATAGGAGTTAACTTGCATGTTATCGGGTCTGATGTAACTGGGAATGATTGCGACGTGTATATACACTTGTTCTTGCTCGAGTAGTAGCGCAGGTGAGCTGTCTCTTGCTTATTGTTGAAGGGTAATTTAAACTGAACATTCGTGTCAGCCTTATAACTTATAGTTGTGACACGGCATTCATCGCCCACGAACACAGCGATCTCGTCATCCGGCTCAAATGTACAGATATCCTTTGGCAGCATTAAAAACAAAATTCCGCTGTATGGATATCCTATAACGCTATCCTCCCTTTTAAGAACGAGGGGGTTGTTTGGAGTGCCAAGAATCCTATCGGTTGCATACTTGAAACTGTTGGGCCAGTAGCGTACATTTTGTTCTGTGGAGCTATAATATGCAAGTGTGATTTCCTTGATACTGCTTTGTGGCTCGCGAATGTAGAGGTAGAAGCGAGGAGTGGTGCCACCACTCGAGCTTTTGGTCACTCCGACACATTCATCGCCTGCAAAGGCAGCCAATAGATCTTCCGGTTTTACTGTTGGCAATGAATCACCGAAGGCTATGGTAGCCGTCATACTTTGGGTGATGGAAGTGTTGGTGACTGTCCAATCGGGAGCTTGTTCGAGTTTCATAAGGTTTGAGTTCGCAACCCAATTAGGTTTCTGATGTATTCCATTTCCTATGCCTTCCGGCTCTTCCTTGCTGCACGATGCAGCAAGAAAGAGTGAAGCCACGAGGAGTGAGTATTGTAGAATCTTCTTAAACATAGATTTCATTTTTCGTTAATTGTTGAGATATGTTTTAATGACATTATCACTGCTTGATAATCTTTATAGTGTGTGGTACACCTGCAACTGTGATACGCACCATGTAAACACCACTTGCCAGATGACTGAGTTTATAAGTGGTAAGTCTGTAGTTAGCAGCATGTGCGCGCTCATTGCTACTGAAGACCTTCGAACCTGCCGTATCGTAAACGCTGACCTCAACGACATCGCCCGGATTGCAGTCTGCGCTGAAGGTAATGACATCTGTAAACGGTGATGGGAAGGCACCAATGTGGTGGCTGCGTAAGTCTATCACGAATGGATTCTTGACTGTACCTACGCTTGTAGCATCATTATACTCCAGCATAGCAGAAGCCGTAGCACCCACCTCCGAGTCTTGACCATTGGCTCTACTCATGCGGAAAGTAAGCTGCGCACCATTCTCTGCACTTGTCATAAGGAAGAAGCGACCTTCGGCATCGGCTGTAGCCTCACCTACGAGGTTGTCTGCGCTGTATGCACGAAGCACATCTCCCTGAGCCGACATACAGCCTTCACTGTCGATGAACTTAGCCACTATAGGCATATTGCCACTGTGACCTTCTACAGGCATGTAACTGCGTACCTTGGCAGGAGCTGGCTGTTCTGTGATTTCCGATGACATAGTGTATGAGAATTGCACCGTATCATTAGCGTTGTGCAAGAGCAGGTATCCTTCACCTGGATACAAGGAAGAAAGCGAACCAACCCATCCTTCGTTCGACCACATAGCAAACTTATCATAGCTCTTGATGATATCGCCTTCAGTGGCTCTCTGTGAATAGTCGGCAAGCGCCTCCTTGATGCTACAGATGCGGTCGCTGTAGTATGGGAAGTGGTTCCAACCAGGATGGAGTTCGAGCTTGCGGTCTTCAGCGCTGAGCTCCGTACCGGCAATCTCTATCTGTCCTGCCTTCTGCACATTCACCATATACACATTCTTCGCGTAGAACTTTTGGAGTTGATCGCTCTTCCAGCCTCCACCATTCACACTTCCATCATACTGCACGTACTCACCATCGGTCTTGATCACATCACCTTCAGAGAACTGGTAGTTGCCCATGATAACACCGTTGATGGTTCCGGAGTTTGTTTCTGGATTGATGTTGAATGATATCCAGTTCCAGCCTTCATTGAGATTGAACACTTGGAGGCTGTTGAGCTTAGTCTTGAACTCAATAGGCTTTGCTGGCGAACCAAGTATGGCGTTCTTCTTGAAGGTGATATTTGAATAAGTAGTATCCATAGGGGTCAATATATACACCTTACCAGTGTTGGCACGCCACAAACGGAACTCGATTGAGTGAGTATCTACTTCGTCGTTACCATATATTGACATGTAGAGAGAGCCACGTCCATTGCTGGTGTCGATGTTCTGAACACCCAGACATGTATTGTCCGCAAACGCACCCACAATATCCTCGCTGTTGGTGTCGTAGATGACAGCCTCCTCACCATTTGGTTTAAGCTCACTTATCAAGACCGAAGCGATGATATTCATATTATCCGGATACTGGGTGCGATCTACAGCCCAGTCTGGCTTCACAGGCTCCACATTGACAGTCACAAGCAGAGGTTCAGAGAGGTCGTTCTCATCGGTAAGATATATCAATGCAGAATGCTCACCCGGATCAAGGTTCGTGTTCACGGTGAAGTTCACTGGCATCTCATTTGTAGGATTCAAAGTACCTTGTTCCATATCTACCGCGAGCCATGAAGGCAGATCCTCAATCATGTAGCTCAATGTTTTACCACCATGATTACGGATATCCACGCTGAACTTGTCGCTCTCACCATACTTGACATTGCGTGTCACGTACTTGTTGCCCCACTTCAACTGGTTACGGTCCACAAATACCGTCATAGACACAGGTTCCTTGATCATGTTGCCAGCCAAGTCTTCAACATCACGAACGGTGATGAACACATTCTGCTTGTTGATTTCCTTGTCTGCCATATTGAGGTTGATGACAAGTTCGTTGTCCTTGCTTGCCCATGAGAAGTTCATCTTTGAGAGCAGATCCTTCTCTCTTACAGGGGCATACACCTGGTAATCAGCCCTGTTCGAAGCATCAGTAAGCACCAATTTCATACCAGCACGCGTGCTGTTGCGCTCAATCTTGGCAAGATGATTATTAGGATCGTACTTAGCAACCGGAATACTATTATCACCTAAGTCCGTATCGCAGAATGTGAGGTTCACGAGCAAGCCCATCTCCCCTCCATTAGGTACAGCGTTGTAGAACTGCTTCAAGTAGCCCTCCGGCAGAGCAGACTCCCAGAGCATGATGTCGTCAATGTTTCCTTTCAGATAACTATCCGAGTGTTCAACCTTTTCGCTATCTGTCACTTCAGTCCAGATGCGAGCACCGAGCCATATATCCTGACTTCCCAAAGCACCCAAGTCATCAGCAGAGAACTGGTTGGTGTTCTTACAGTCGATGTACAAGTGTGCCACGTTCTTCATGCGGTTGACTGTGAGTGAAAGCTGATGCCATTCGCCATCGCGCCAGTTGCCTTGAGCCACCTCGTGAGTATCGTTCTGTCTGATTGCAACCTTTCCGCCTTCCAGACCGATGTACAAACCACCCGTAGCATAATTGCCTTCGGAATAGAGAGCCACATCTTCAAAGTCCTGATTCGTCTCAGCCTTGAACCAGAACGACAAGGTGTAGCTGTTCAACTTAGAGCGGTTGAAGAACGTATTGTCGAGTTGAACACCATGAGTTTCTTCTTCCGTGCCATTGAATCCGAGCGAGAGGCCCACAGGCAATGACCATGTCTGTCCCTTAAGCGTAAGGGTTGCACCGTTAGCCTTGTCTTCGATTGCCTTACCCCTACCCTCGTTCATTGGGTAGTAAGCCAAGAGCTTACGTTCATAACCTGTCAATGCAGTCTCCTTGGTTGCAGTCAACATCTCACCGTCGAGCACACGAGTCCACAGACGGGCTTCAAGCATATTGCCAGCAAATGGATACTTACCGTTATGAGCCGTACCATATACGAGTACACCAGCACCATTATATCCAGATGTAATCGATTTCTCCCCATCAGTCTTGTCGGCATTGCCCACAAAGAAGTGTACCTCACCATTACTGTGACTATAAGTGACAGCCACACGTTGCCATGTATTCAAATTATTAATAACTTGGGAAACAGCCTTAGGCGCCTCGTCCTGATTGTTTGATGAGTTGTTCCACTTCAGATAGAGGCGACTCTCCTTTGTCAAACCGAACTCGATATTGTTGTCCACATTACCCTGAGAGAAGAGTACCATGCGCTCACTGACATTATTATTATCACCAGTCAGCTTTTCACTTGCCACCTTCATCATCAGGTCGATGGTGAAGTCCTTATCAGCAAGGTTGCGAGATATTTGCGTAGTGGCACCATTACCTTCCCTACCATCGAAGGTGAGCGATGTACTGTTGATAATGCCAGTCTTGTTGGTATAGCCCACCACCTCGAAATTGTTGTCCTTGTCGAGATAATTGCCTGCAATAGCCTCG
>CALBJW010000052.1 GCA_937893145.1 uncultured Prevotellaceae bacterium
CTGGGGAATCATCCTCAATGAGTGGAAAGGGGTGACAAAGAAAACTGTAATCGTGCTGCTGCTCGGACTGGCCGTGCTTGTCTTCAGCACATTCCTTCCTGAACTGATATGATTGAAGAGATAGAACAGACCGCCGAAGTGGCCGGCCTCCTCTGGGAGAAGGGCTGGGCCGAGCGTAACGGCGGCAACATCACCGTGAACGTGACAGAGTTTGTGGATGCAGAAATCGAGGCCATGCCAGCCATCGCACCCGTCAAGCAGATTGGCAAGGTACTTCCCTTCCTGAAGGGCAAGTATTTCTATGCAAAGGGAACAGGCAAGCGTATGCGCGACTTGGCTAAGTTCCCTATGCAGAACGGTTCGATTGTTCGCATCTGTGACGACTGTGCAAGCTATGAAATCATTGCAGATGAACCAGTCATGCCTACATCAGAACTTCCATCACACCTCGCACTCCAGAACTATCTCCTCGAGACAGGTTCGTGCTACAAGGCAACTCTCCACACTCACCCTATCGAACTCGTTGCTATGTCGCACATTCAGCGATTCCTCAAGGGTGATGAGATGACTCGTGTGCTTTGGTCTATGATTCCTGAGACTCTCGCCTTTGCTCCACTCGGCATCGGCATTGTGCCTTACGACCTCCCAGGTTCGGTAAATCTTGCTGAGGCAACTCTTGAGCAGATTAAGACTCACGATGTTGTGCTCTGGGAAAAGCATGGCACAGTGGCTGTTGGTCAGGACATCATGGATGCATTCGACCAGACTGATGTGCTCTGCAAGGCTGCAAATATCTACATGTGTGCTAAGTCTATGGGCAGTGAACCAGACGGTATGACTGCTGAAGCAATGAAGGAAGTTCAGGATGTGTTCAACCTTCCTAAGACTCGTCCATGTTAGTTTTTTTTGCGCAAAATAATCAAATGTGTATCCCATGAATGGGTTTTAGCAAAAAAAGTATGACATTTTGAAAAATAATTACAAAAATATTTGCAAATATATTACAAAATGTTTACATTTGCAAAGTAATTCAAACGTGGGTTACAATTTACAAATAAAAAAAATCATACACATATTATGCTAAGGACGGTTTTGATGTGTTAACATCTTTTCCATACACATCGAAACGAAACAAAAGAATTGAGAAATTCTGGTCCAATAAAAATTCCCCAATAGAAATATTAACATTTCACTTAATCTCTCTGGTCGTGAGACCGGAGAGATTTTTTTATGCCTCTCGCTTTGCGTATAAGACAATAAAGTCGTATATTTGCAGTCGAAAATAAATATCCACAAAACGAAACCAAACATTTTGATAAAACAATCTATAACTAAACATTGAATTATTATGAGAAATCATCTGTCAGCACTTTTCTTTCTTGTTCTGATGCTCTTCGTACAACCCGCCTTCGCTCAGCGTATTCAGCAGAAGTTGGGACGAGGTGTCGTGGCTGTTCAAAACGGCACAAGCGTAACTATCACGTGGCGCCGCTTGGCTCAGGAACCAGAGGATGCCACATGGAACATATACATCAAGAAAACTGCGGCTTCGGACTTTGCAAAACTCAATGCTGCTCCTGTCAAGAATACAAACTTCAAGACTTCTACGACCAGTGTGCCTGTAGGTTCTGAGGTGGCAGTCTCGATGGTTACAACCGAGAACGAGGTGGAGACAGAAGGTGCTCTCTCTACTCCTTTTAAATTTAAAGCACAGAGTTTGCGAAACATTTACATGGAGATTCGCTATGACAAGTCGCCACTCACCAAGTCGAAATACACCACTAAGTTCGTATGGCCTTGCGACCTCGACGGCAATGGTGAGATGGATTATGTGGTGGACCGCTGTCCTGTTGATGGCTCACGCAACCACTACATCGAGGGTTATCTTGCCGATGGTACGTTCCTTTGGAATGTAGATCTTGGTGTGAATGAGACTCCTTGCGATGGACAGAACGACAATCTTTGTGCTTACGACATCGATTGCGACGGTTTCGGTGAACTCATTGTGCAGACTTCCGACGGCACTCGTCTTTGGGACAAGGAGAAAGGCACTTGGGGCAAGTATCTTCTTGGCAAATCGACTGCCGACTCTGATGGTGATGGCATCATCGACTACGACACTCAGTCGGTGAAGAATCCTCCTCGCTACATGACTGTCATCGATGGTATGACTGGTGCTGAGAAGGCTTCGGCTGAGTTTGCATACGATGAGGCATACAACCGCACAAACAAGGCTTCGCTCATGGGCGAGGAATACAATAAGCATGAAGGTCATGTGGGCATCTTCTATCATGACGGTGTGCATCCTGCCATCGTGGGCGAGTTCCACTCTCGTTCTGCGGACGGCAACACTCACTTCTACCGTAATGTGGCATTTGGTTATGTTGATGGTCAGTGGAAACTTCTCTTCAGCAAGAAGACTGGAGGCGTTGTGTTCCATCAGATTCGTATTGCTGATGTGGATGGTGATGGATGCGATGAGATGCTTTCGGGCGAATATGCTATGGACCAGGACGGTTCAACTCTCTATAATGCAAGGATTGCTCATGGCGACCGCCATCGTATAAGTGATATCGACCCTGAGCGTCCAGGACTCGAATGCTTTGCCATTCAGCAGAATGCTGGCGATATGCTCGGCCAGATTCTCTATGATGCTGGCACAGGCGAGCCTATCAAGAAGTGGTACCTCAGCGCTGTGGGCGATGTTGGTCGTGGTGAATGTATGGATGTTGACAAGAATCATCTCGGATGGGAGATGTGGTCAACTATGGAAGGTGTTTACGACGCTAAGGGAAACAAGATTGAAGGTCTCTCGAATGTCTATCCTACGGAAGGCATGTGGTGGGACGGACAACTCGACCGCGAAATCCTCCAGACTTCCGACTCGCATTATAACTTCTATTTCCAGGACTACGGTGGTGGTCGTCTCATCGAACCTGCGAAGGAGTCGGGTTATCAGCTCAAGACAAGTTACGGTAAACGTGGTAAGTTCTGGGGCGACATCATAGGTGACTGGCGCGAAGAACTCATCGTGATTCGTGAGATTGATGGTGTGTGTCAGGGCATCGTGGGACTTTCAACCGATTATACAACGACTGTGAACAATATCTACTGTCTGCAGGAGGACCCTCACTATCGTGGCGACTGTACAACTCGTGGCTACTATCAGTCTCCTAACCCTGGATTCTATCTCGGCTACGATATGCCTCGTCCTCAACTCCCTCCATGTATGGTGTCTGATGATGAGAACGATGTGTTCGGCATTACGCTCGGAAATGCCACTATCACCCCTCGTTCGGGCATGAAGAACGTGTATGTCATGCCAGTGAAGAAGCAGACTCTCACTCTCGACATTCTCGATGGCAAGGCAAACCTATGGAAATCGCAGCAGGGTACTCTCGTGCTTGGCACCAACTCTTCCGCAGGTAAGACCATCATCTCGGAGGGAACTCTCGAACTGAATGGCGAAATCAGTGGTCTCGTTGACCTTCGTGCTCGAGGAACTCTCTCTGGTTCGGGCATCGTGAATGACATCATCTTTGAGGGCGCCCTCAACTACGAGGGTTGTCGCATCATGCCAACATCTACTCTCACTTTCGCAAAGGGCTTGAACATCGACCATAAGATTTATGTGGAGATGGACCTCGACCAGAACACTCTTGTGAAGGTAAATGGCGACCTCTCTGTCACAAAACCAACCGTCTTCACCATCAACGCAAAGGAACTCTCTGCTGGTGAATACAAACTCATCGAATACTCTGGCGAGTTCAGTGGTAATGTGAACAACTTCGATGTGCGTGGCATCTTCGGTGTTCCTTATGATATTGTGAACAAGGATGGCGCTATCTATCTTGTGGTTAGTGGTCAGCGTGATGCTGCAAACAATGTGATGTGGACTGGTGCTGAAAGCAGAATCTGGGATTATCAGACTAATAACTTCTCGTTTAACGACGAACCAACTTCATTCGTTTCTGGTGATGGCGTGGTGTTCTCGGACAATGGTTCAAACACGACCATTACAGCCAACGAACTCATGCAGATTGGTTCTGTGACATTCACTAACGACACAAAGTCATACACCATTCAGGGCAATGGAGGCATCTCTGGCGCAGGTGATGTCATCATCAACGGAAAGGGTAAGGTTCTTCTTAATGCAGTCAAGAGCGACTACACAGGTAAGACCATCATCAACAGTGGTACTGTGACTGTCAAGGAACTTGCTGATGCTGGCATTCCTTCTTCTATTGGTGCAGCCTCTGCTACTGCAACGAACTTCCAGATTGGTAAGGCGACACTCATCATCAACAATACGAATACTGCCACAAATCGTGGCATCCAACTTAACGATACGGCTACCATCCAGATTGCAAGTGGTACGGCTTCACTTAAAGGTCAGGTGAAGGGTACTGGTACTCTCCTCAAGTTGGGTGCTGGACAACTCAACATCACCTACGCTGGAGCAAATGCGTGGACTGAAACCATCCTTCAGGCTGGTACGCTCGCTATGGGAGCTTGGAACACTACATTCGGAAAGGCAACATCTCCTCTCCACGTGACAGGTAACTCGACTATCGTGGTGTTTGACAACAACTCAACAAGTGCTGTTCCAACGTACCAGAACATCACAACCATCGATAAGGGCAAGACTCTCACTTTCCATGCAGGTCGTCGCTGTGCCATCAAGGGTTCGCTGCTCGGTGAGGGAACATACAAGATTGACTTCCCATACGTTCGTGGCGATGTATCAACAAATGTCAGCAAGTTCGAAGGCATATATGAAGTTACTACTTCAAATTGTCGCTTTGTTCAGGCAATGGACTTCTCGAAATGTACTCTCAAACTCGACGAAGGTTCCTACGCAGCAGGCTTCAGGGCTGGTTCGGGCGACGAGGCAAGTTATGCGCACAAGATTGGCACTCTCACTGGTACAGGAACTCTCGGCACAGGCACATGGCAGATTGCTCGTCTGCTCGTAAACTACAAGACTACTCGTACTTCAGCCTCATGCGATGCCGTGACTATCAATGGTTCTGCTACTCTCAAGGACCTCGTGATTGACATGAAGACAACATCAACCTTCGCCATTTCTGATGATGCAGAACTCGTGGTGCTCAAAGGTTCGGGTAAACGTACCGTTTCAGGCACTGTGACCATTCTTCCAGAACAGCCAAAGGAGGGATATGTGTGGGATACTTCACGCCTTGCTTCCGAAGGAATCATCACTATCAAAGAGGACCTCACAGCCATCCGTTCCGTTTCGTTCAACGATGTTCTAGGCAAGGAAATCTACGACCTTTCAGGTCGCAAACTTGATGCTGTCAAGGCTCCTGGCATCTACATCGTGAATGGTGTTAAGGTTCAGATAAAGTAATGGCTTTCAAATTCTTGACAATAATAATAACGATTATATGAAGAAAATTGTATTTGCATTCGCATTTCTCTCTGCGCTCTCGGTAAGTGCGCAGAGGGATATGTCGTTCAATTCGCATTGGAGTTTCACCCACAATGGCGAAACTAAGAAGGTAACTCTTCCTCGTGCTTGGAACGAAGAGTATGCCTTCCGAGTATCTATCGAGGATCTTCCAACCGATACAGTTCGTTACACTCGAACATTCTCTGCCCCAAAGGTTTGGAAGGACAAGAAGGTGTTTGTGGAGTTCGAAGGTGCTCGTCAATGTGCTGAGGTGTGGCTCAACGGCAAGTATCTCGGTCGTCACGAGAATGGTGTCATGGCATTTGGATTCGACCTCACTCCTTATATTATTATTGGCAAGACAAACACTCTCGAAGTGCTTACCGACAATGATTGGGGTTATCGTGAGAAGGAGGTGCCACAGGAGGCTTTTGCTCCCGAAACAAAGGATGGAAATAATCTTCCAAACAACACGCTCAAACCAGGCACTTTCCAGTGGAACAACAAGAACTTCAACGCCAACTATGGTGGTCTGCCAAAGAACGTGAAGCTTCATGTTGTGGATAAACTCTACCAAACTCTTCCTCTCTTCAGCACACTTGGCACAACAGGTACCTATGTCTATGCTTCCCAGATTGATGTTCAGGGCAAGTCGGCTGTTGTGAATGCAGAGTCGGAGGTAAAGAATGAATCTGACAAGCCTCGTACTGTGGTTTACGAGATGGAAGTAGTGGACCGTGATGGCACATCACTCAAGACCATTCGCTCTAGTCCTTATCCTCTCGCTCCTGCTACCCGCGAGATACTCAAGGTAAGTGGACATCTTTCCGGCCTTCACTTCTGGAGTTGGGGCTACGGTTATCTCTACACAGTGAAGACACGCCTTGTGGAGGACCATAAGACCATCGATGAGGTGAAGACCGTTACAGGTTTCCGCAAGACTGAGTTTGCTAATGGTCAAATAAAGCTCAACGACCGTACCATCATGGTACATGGATATGCTCAGCGCACCAGCAACGAATGGCCTGGTGTGGGAATGAGTGTGCCAGGTTGGCTTTCTGACTACAGCAATGGCCTTCTGGTTGAGAGTGGTGGTAACCTCGTGCGCTGGATGCATGTATGTCCTTGGAAACAAGACATCGAGTCGTGTGACCGTGTTGGTCTCATGCAAGCCATGCCTGCGGGCGATGCTGAAAAGGATGTGACAGGTCGCCAATGGCAACATCGTCTCGACCTCATGCGTGATGCCATCATCTATAACCGCAACAATCCAAGTATCATATTTTACGAATGTGGCAATAAAGGCATCTCAGAGGAACACATGGCTGAGATGAAAGCAATCCGTAATGCTTACGATCCTTATGGAGGTCGTGCCATCGGTTCGCGTGAAATGCTCAACTGCAAATCATCGGCTGAGTACGGAGGTGAGATGCTCTACATCAACAAGTCTGCTGATAAACCTGTTTGGGCAATGGAGTATTGTCGTGATGAGGCTCTCCGCCGTTATTGGGATGAATGGAGTTATCCTTACCATGACGAGGGAGCGGGTCCGCTCTATCGTGGCGAAGATGCTTCTGCGTACAATCATAATAATGATGAGTTTGCGAAGGAGATGGTACGTCGTTGGTACGACTACTGGCAGGAGCGTCCGGGCTCGGGTTCGCGTGTCAGCAGTGGTGGTGTGAAGATTGTGTTCTCCGACACTAATACTCATCATCGTGGCGAGAGCATCTACCGCATGAGTGGTGTAACAGACCCAATGCGTATTGAGAAGGATGCCTTCTTTGCTCATCAGGTCATGTGGGATGGTTGGGTAACTCCTGAGGTTTCCCGTACTCATATCGTAGGGCATTGGAATTATCGTGAAGGAACAGTGAAGCCTGTTTATGTAGTGTCTGATGCTCCACAGGTGAAACTCTTCCTCAATGATGAGGAGATTAAGGGTGAGAAGGTTGATTATCACTTCCTTCATACCTTCCCAGAAGTGACTTTCGAGGAGGGCAAACTCCTTGCCATTTCGTGCGATGAAAATGGAAAAGAACTCTCACGCGATAGTCTTGAGACTGCAGGCAAACCTGTTTATCTCTCAATGGGCGTGCTCACTCGCGACTGCGGATTGCAGGCTGATGGTGCCGATGTTGCTCTCATTCAGGTTGAACTGACCGACCGCGAGAATCGTCGTTGTCCTTTGGCTGGCAACATGATTCACTTCGATCTTGAAGGTCCGATAGAGTGGATTGGCAATGAGAAGCCTGTGGTTGGTAATGCAAAGGACGGTTACGACCTTCAGCTTGAGTGTGGTGTGGTTCGTGTGCTTGTTCGTTCTACCGGCAAACCAGGTATCGGTGTTGTTCGTGCTTCGAGTCGTGGTATGACATCTTACATAAGTCGTTTCAAGGTGACAAACAATCCTACTCCACTTAAAGGTTCTCTTGTTCGTGGAGAAACACCTTCTTCGCCTTCATATACAGACTTCAAGAAGAGCGTAAAGGTGAAGAACGTAGTGGCTGGATGCAACAACAAGGAGGCACGCATGAGTATCGACGACTCGGAAGATACTGAATGGAAGAATGATGGCCGTCTCTCTACTGCGTGGATAACATACGAATTTGATGCTCCTACTCGTGTTGATGAGGCTGTGCTCAAACTCACAGGATGGCGCAAACGCCAGTATCCACTCCAGATTTTTGCAGATGATGTTCTCGTATGGGAAGGCAAGACCGATGTATCTCTCGGCTATGTTCACTTGCCTCTCAAACCTGCTGATGGCTCATCGTCTGTTGCTCCACTGGCATCAAAACTTACAATTCGTCTCAAGGGGTCTGCTTCCGACTCCAACCAGTTCGGGCAAATCACCGAACTTGCTGCGCCTGTAGCCAACGAACTCGACCTCTTCAAGGCGAAGGATGGTGACAAGGTGAGAAGTGAACTCCGCATCGTCGAAGCCGACTTCTTACAGATGAAATAAGAAAGACTAATCCCCCTCAGATAGTATCATACCTCTATCTGTGGGGGATTAAAAGTATTTTTACTCCAAACATCCCATCATTCTACCAAACACCCTTCAAACCCTTTGTACATAAGGGATAGAGGGAGGTAGAATGTTTGGGCAACATTCTACCAACTATCTACCTCTATTTGTGTATGACAGGGGTCTGTCCCCCGTCATATACTTATTGTTTGATGCATTCATTAAGGAGAATATCAAACGTATCTTTCATACTTTCATCGAAAAGATGATATTCGTCTGTTCGTTCTACGAAATGAGATAATTTTATTATATGTACTGTGTTATCTTTTTGAACATATTTATGTTTATTCTCATCGTAGACAAAGAAGCGTGAATCTGAATATGGAATAATTTTGAAAGATGATGGCAAATCGCCTTTTATGATTTTGCGTTTCATCCAATCTCTGGGTGATTTGGGATGCTTGTCTCTTTCCTCTATAGGAAACAATTCATGGAATTCCATTTCATCTCTAATGTATATAGTGTCTTTAGTAAAAACAAATGATACAACATCAAATGCATTGTTATGTACAAATAGAGTAGATACCGTTTTGTCGTCTTCCGGTCGTTTAAAACTGAAAGCAAGAATGCTATCGTGCTCAACTTCTGTAAATTCAATTCCGTATCCTACACTCATAATGTCAGCTTGGAATGTGCGATTAAATGTATGATACCTACCATACAGTATTAAAAGCAAGTATATGAGACCAGGTATAATTATTATTGCTAAAAGAGAGAACCGACATCCTTTAAAACACAACTTACTTTTCATCTTGGGAGTGGGCCAAGGGACAGGTTTATGATTCATGTGAAAAATGATTGATTTAACAGGGTGGTTCATTGACCTGTCCCTTGATCCTCCTTTTACGAGCATCAAGTTTCTTATTAACAATATAACTTGTTACTGCAACAGGAATTATAGATATAAATAACCATCCTATCAAGAACAGTAAATACCATGCTTCTACATCAGGGGGTGCTATGCAAAAGGATATGAGGAGAAAGGCGCCCAATGGAATAATGTTTCCAAGATATAGAACCATTGTTACAGGAATACGACTGAACATCCATTTAATAAATGCAGCTATATTACCACAAAAAAAAGCATTTGCTATAAAAGCCAAGTTAAGCACAGGGAACCCGAACCAATTGACTCCGGATATTGCCATCCATATAATACTGCAAAAAATACATGTAAACAGACTGCATAGAAATGATGCAATAAAGATTAACCGTATAGGATTTTGCATTTTCATTTTATATTTGATTATCTTTTGGTATGTGGAACTGGTTACTATCACATATGATTGAAAACCGCTGCAAATATACTTTATTTATTTCATACCTCCAAAAAATAGAAGTGAAATAAAAGATTTTTGCTCTCAACATCCCATCATTCTACCAAACACCCCTCAAACCCTTTGTACATAAGGGATAGAGGGAGGTAGAATGTTGGGGAAACATTCTACCAACTATCTACCTCTATTTGTATGATACTTCGTATTGTTTCGCAGTTACATGAGGTTATGGTATTTCGACAGGTTCAGGGCTCAAATGATAAATACGGATTTTTGGCATGTTCATTGACCAATACTTGAACCTATCAGCATTGAACCGCCTCCAAAAACTTTTTCTTTAGAATCAAGAAGACAGTCACTTGACCTTCAAAGGATACTTACTGATTTTAAACTTACTCCATAAAATATGTTTCTTGAATTTTTTATATGCCTTTTCTTTTACATATATTGTAATATTAGGAGAATCTTCGAGATAACGGTCAACATATATATCATCGTAAAAAAGTGGTGGAACCAAGTGTTCGAGGTATATCTTCTCTAAATCTTCGCATAGTTCAAATATGCCATCTTCCATTTCCTTAACAGTTTTAGGTATGACGATAGCATGTAATTTTGTGTCAGCAAATGCAAATCGAGATATTTTTCTCACGTATTTTGGAATACAGATACTGTCAATCTCTAATTTGCCAAATGCGGAAATTCCTATTTGTTTTATTCCTACTGGTATTGTAGTCTTTTTACATGCAGATATTATAGTATTTGTTTTTGTATCACAAATCGCATTGCAATTATTTCTCGAATCGTATCGCTTATTGTTTTTGTCCACATCTATCACTTCAAGCATTGCACATCCTCCAAATATACTTCCATCTATTTTTTTTACATTTGAAGGTATATGAATTTTTGTGAGCTTTTGGCAACCGTAAAATGCACAATGACCAATGGTATCAAGTCTTTGAGGAAGTATTATATCTGTTAAACTTGCGCAACCAGCAAAAGCTGAATTATCGATTTTTAATGCATTTGATTCGTTTCCTTTCAACTCGACATCATCAAATGTGACAGAAGTAAGGTTGTAGCAATCCATAAAACATCTATACGGAACGCATTTTATACTCTTTGGTATATTTATGCTTTTTAGATTCCTATTCCCTGCGAATGCCATACGAGCTATTCTTTCTACGGAAGATGGAATTATTGCGTTTGAAGAGCCTATTACCAACTCGTTTTCCTGGGTTATAATTAGAGCATTCGAATTACCGCGCGAATCATAAATCTTGTTTTCTGGATCAACATGAATTGTCTTTAGATTGGTATTTTCAAATGCGTCAGGTGAGATTCGTACTAAAGATGAAGGTATTATTATCTCTTCCAGATTAGTACAATTTGCAAAAACCCGAAAACGCAAGACCTCCATTCCATCTGAAAATTTCACATATCGAAGTGACTTTTTTCCCTCGAAAGCACCTACGTCTATTCCATATATCCGTTTTGGCTTACCATCCACCATGATATGATCAGGAAATATTATTGAGTCACATTCTAAACTGTCTGCCGCAAAGCCATGACAAAACAGTACATTATTTTTACCAAGTGAATATCGCAAATTATTATAATAAATTAGCGATTGTCCGTATGACAAAATGTAGCACACTATAGAGCAGACCATCAATGTTAATCGCTGATACTTATTTTCTGTACACATAATTTTTCGTATTGATTGGGTATGTTTTGACCTTCTCTTCCTCTGAAACATATTGTATGACAGGGGTCTGTCCCCCGTCATACGAGAAGGATTATTATTGTGATAATCTTTCCAGTTTCTATATTGGTTGCTTTCTCCATATTCATTATTCTTTACTTTCGTTTTCAATATTCAGCATTGCTTTCTCCACACTCTGTTCCTATCAATCTGTAGCAAAACTAAAAGAATATACATACCACTTTTGATTTGATCTATTCTTCCATCTGTTATTTGTCTTTTGTAGTCCTGTAAGATATTGTTTAATACGCTTCTTCTTGGACTCTGTATATTGGTCCAATGGTAGCACAAAACCTCTAACTTCTTGGATCTTTAACCTATAGTCAAAAAGAATGAAGAAAAACACCCTATAAGTGTAATCGTCATCACCAGGTTCTGGCTTATAATACTTTTTCTTCAAGTAATCTATCAATGCGGACTCTCCATCTACAAATGAAATCTGGTCTATTTTCACTTCATGCTTTTTGCCTTTCTTTGTGCAGTACATTATGGTAGAGTCGTTTACTGGAATATAAATATCTCCATACTCATCATATACAAATTTGTTGTTCTGACAAGACACTCCAATTGGACATAGTAACATAAATGCAAGAAAAAGCAAAATATCCCTCATATCGTAATTATCTAAAGACTGTTCCTGTATGACAGGGGTCTGTCCCCCGTCATATATTTACTTGCCCTTTTGATTTATGGTAATAGTTCCGTATGCATTTCCAACAAAGACAGTCAGTAAAA
>CALBJW010000053.1 GCA_937893145.1 uncultured Prevotellaceae bacterium
TCAAAATACTCATCAGCAGCCTCGTCCAGAGTCTGGTCGTGTACAAAGTCGTAATAGTCGTATGCCTCCTTGCTGACGGTTTGTCCATCAAGAGCCTGACAAAGCTGATGATAGAGCATGTTGACAGAGAAGCCATCGCTTATGAGGTGATGAACATCGGCAAAAAGCACAACCTGACTCTCAACCTCACAAATCTCGAAGCGAAAGAGAGGGCCTTTGTTGATGTCGAATGGCTTGACGAATGTCTTCTTGTGCTCCTCACATTCGGCAACACTCATCTTGGCAACAGGTATGGTAAGCTCAAAGTTCTGGATAGGCTGCTGAACGATGTCACCATTGCCGTTGGTGATGAAATGACACATCATGTAAGGATGAGCAGCAATCACCTGCTTGAGGGCATCCTGCAGTCTCTGAACAGTTACGCCCTCAGAGAAGGTAAGTACATAAGGGATGTTGTACTGAATGCCACCTGCATTTGCCATACAGTCGGTATATACACCTTGCTGGGTGAAGGACAGAGGAGCTGTTGTAAGGTTCTGATGTTTTGATGTTTTAAGGTTCTGGGATTCCTCCGCATTTGATGACCTTATAACCTCACCCTTCATCCAGTTGTTCAGTATCTCGTTCTCAATGCTCTGCAGCGTGCCTGCCTTGGCAAGAGTCTTTGAGTTGATCTGAATGCCGAAGCGCTTGTAGATGAGGGTGGCAAGCTTGATACTTGAGATTGATGTCAATCCAACATAGCCAAGAATGTCGGTGATGCTAAACTCGTCTGTGTTGACTACCGATGCAATGATTTCCTTCAATTCTGTTTCGAGTGCATTGAGCGGTGCAGCTGGTGCATCACTTGCAGCCTTCTGCTTAACCTCTGGCTTTGGCAGTGCCTTCTTATCGACCTTCTGGTTTACGTTGAGTGGAATCTCTGGTATCTGTATAGTTACGGCAGGTACCATGTAAGGTGGCTTCTGTGAGAGGATAAAGCCATTGAGAGCCTGAATGTCGATTTGCTTGTCGCTCACGATGTAGGCAGCAATGTATTTGCCTCCACTCTCAAGGTCGAATGCCTGAACGGTGGCATCCTTGATGTCCTCGAAGTCACGGATGACAGCCTCTACCTCCTTGAGTTCGATGCGGAATCCACGTATCTTTACTTGTCCATCCTTACGGCCAACAAACTCAATATCACCATCCTCACGATAACGCACAATGTCTCCAGTGCGGTAGGTGCGTACTCCTTCACCGAAGTGAACTGCATCAAACACCTCAGCAGTCTTGTCAGGGCGATTGAGATAACCGCGACTCACTTGAGGACCAGCGATGATAAGTTCACCAGCAGCACCTACAGGCACACGTTTGCCGTGCTTGTTCACGATGTAGCATGGTGCAGTCGAGTTGCTATGACCAATCGGTATGTTCTGTTCCTTGTGTGTCACTTCCTTCAAGGTAGCAAATACAGTACATTCAGTAGGGCCATAGAGGTTGTACATCTTGTATGTGAGAGGCACATCGATGCTCGCCATCTTCTCTCCACCCATCGACACATGTTGCAGAGTCTTATGTTCAGGGAAAGCACTGACAAACTGCTGTCCTACCTGAGTGGTGAAGAAAGCATGAGTGACATTGTTCTGTTCCAAATATGCGTTTATGGCATCAAGGTCAAGGCGTATCTCTTCAGGTATGATGACCATTGCAGCACCAGTTGTGAGTGCTGGATAAGTGTCCATCATGTTGGCATCAAATCCAAACGATGCGTATGCCGAAACCCTATGCTCAGGCTTGAGATCATAACTGTTGCGATAGAAGTCACAGAATGTCACGAGGTTTCTATGCTCAAGAATCACACCCTTTGGCACACCTGTAGAACCCGATGTGTACAGCAAGATAAACGCACTCTCAGGTCGCACCCTCCTTGAGTTTTCGTAGCGAAGCGTATCGTCTTCGTAACGAAGTGTTTCGTAGCGCAGCGTATCGTCTTCGTAGCGCAGCGTTTCGTCCTCCAATTCATCAGTATAAATTACCTCCCCCTCATACTCATTAAGCAAAGGTCGCAAATCCCTGTCAGCGATGAGCAACTGAGCATTGCTGTCCTTAACCATGAAGTTGAGTCGTTCTTGAGGATAACTTGGGTCGAGAGGTTGGTAAGCCGCACCAGCCTTGAGTGCAGAGAGCGCACAGATAGGCATCTTCTCGCTTCGTCCGATGATGATAGATACCACTTCAGCATTGATGCGGGAAGCGATGCGGTCTGTCATCTCATCCAGTTCGCGGTATGTTATCTTCTTGTCCTTGAATATAACCGCAATATTGTCAGGGTACTGTGCCGCCACCTTGCGGAACAACGACACCACAGTCTCGCCCTCGTTTTCGTAGCGCAGCGTATCGTCTTCGTAGCGCAGCGTTTCGTTAAAAGAATCCAACTGTCCCTTCTCCTCATCATCTACCAACTCAATATCTTCAAGACTCTCCTTCACCATCATTTCATGTAGCACCTTGTCATATGACTTGCAGAAATGCTCAATGAGTTCGGCAGAGAACATGCCATCGTTGTAATCAACTCTGCATTTGTACTCCTTGTCGTCCTGAATCAGCTGTACGATGAAGTCAAGACCAGGAGCATGAGGCTGGAGGTCCTCCGCCTTCTGCACACGTCCATCTATGTTCAGAATGAACGAATGTAATGCTCCCTGATACACAAAACTAACATGAGGTTCAAATCCCAAATCCTTGTTGATGTCTGCCAGGGAATAAATGGTATGCTTGCGAGTCTCCTTTATCTGAGTCGATGTCTGCTTGATGAGTTCTGCTACGGATTGAGTCTTGCGGAAGTCGTGCGACACAGGGAAGGTCTTCACCATCATTGTCACCGCATCACGAGTCGCCTTGTCACTACGTCCGTGGAACGCTGTGGCATATATTATCTCTTCGTTTGCTGTGAAGTTGGCAAGTGTATAACCAAAGGCTGCAGTGAAAGGAATACTAATGCTTACGCCGTGCTTCTCGCAGAAGGCTTTCACCTCCTCCTCACTGATGCTTACTGCATGGTCGGTGATAATCCACTTTCCATCATTCTTCTCGAAAACATCGGAAATAGGCATAGAATCCACTTCGCACATCGCTCCAAATTCCTTCTCGTGCCATTCCTTCGCAGCCACAAAAGCATCAGTGTTTCGTTGTTCTTCCTCCTCGATGGCTATAGCAAAACCATCCTTACCTTCAGGAGTGAGTCCCTCACCACGATAAGCAGCGTTGAGGTCGTTTGAAAAGGCTTCGAACGACATACCATCGAATATGATATGGTGGAAACTCATATAGAAATACGCTCTCTCGCCTACCTTGTATATTACAAGACGGTAGAGTCGCTCGTTAAGCATATCATATCTGCCACCGAGTTCAGCCCTGACAGCCTCGATGCTCTCAGCCTCACGAATCTCCACACAAGGAGCATCGCCGCTATGGTCCTCCATACGTATTTCGCCCTCATCGTTCTGTATGAGTCTCGACTTCACGTAAGGGTGATTATCTATCACCTGCTCAAGAGCCGTTTTAAGTCTGTCCACCTCAATCTTCTCATCGAGGTGGTAAAGCATGTCGATATTGTATGCCTCGTTACCCTCAGCAGCGGATTCTGCGAGGAATATGCCGAGTTGTGTCTTGGTTATCGGATAATTTTCCATAAATAGCAGTTCAAGAATATTTGTATATTTGTCAAGAATTATAGAATTAGAGAATTTTTCGCCTTTAGGCAATTATAACGGGTATCATTTGATTTGATAAGATTTTTCATGCCTTAGGCATGGATAACCTACCGGATGGCTTCTAAAAGCAAAGCTTTTGAAAATTCTTATTAAATCAAAGCCCCCGTAAGATTAAAATTAACTCCCCTTCGGTCGTTGAGCTAAAGGTTCTCTAATTCTCTAATTCTTGATAAAAAAAATAAATTAACTCACTAACTTAGTACAATTTTATTTGATTATAAACATTTTGTCGAAATGAGTTATTGCCAGCACCTCCATGATGTTGTCATTCACATTGAGGAGAGTGACCTTTGTGCCATGAGTGGCAGAAGCCTTGCGTATGCGGAGAAGCATACGAAGTCCCGAACTGGCTATGTAATCCAATCCCTTGCAGTCGATAGTGATAGGAGTAGAGGCTTTATCCTCCAGTTCCTTTATCTGTGGTTCCACTGTTGTTGAAGCAAGTGTGTCGAGGCTTCCGTTGAAGATAGCAAGGATGCCCTCTGTGCCGTTCTGAATAGTAATTTCCATTGTCCTTGAATATGTTTGATGTTTTTTATTTTTTTTCTTATTGTTTCACAAACTTCACTCCCACCATCGTGATGTCATCACTCTGCTCAGCCCCATCAGCATGTGTGTGAATACGCTGTAGCAAAGCATTGATGATAGCTTCAGGAGTGTCGCACGAAGCCGAAGTCTTTAAGGTCTCAGCATCTCCGAGCAGTTCACCCTTTGCATTCGCAGCCTCAGTCACTCCATCAGTATAAAGCAGAAGGAGGTCCTTGTCATGCATCTCAGTGTGGCAAACCTCAAATTCTGCCTCGTCCCACACACCGAGAGGCATGTTTTCCGCCGTTGGGAAGAACCGTGCTTCCCCTCCGCTCACCATGATAGGGGAGTTGTGGCCAGCATTGCAGTATTCCATTTCTCCAGTCTTCAAGTTAAGGCGACCGAAGAAGAAGGTCACGAACATACACGAATCATTGTCCGTGCAGAGCGAGAGGTTGATTCTCTGCATTGCTTCACTTGTAGGCAGCGATGATGCCACACTGCGGAAGAGGTAGTGGGTGGCAGACATGAAGAGTGATGCCTGAGTGCCCTTACCACTCACGTCGCCTATGCAGAAATACAGTTCGTCGTTGTTTATGAAGTAATCGTAGAGGTCACCCCCCACGTTGCGGGCAGGGTGCAGACAGGCATAAATGTCGATGTCGCCTCGCTCTGGGAATGGAGGAAACGTATGTGGCACAAGTTCCCTCTGAGTCTTGGCAGCCGAATCCATTTCGTGCTCCATGATGGCGTTCTTCGTCTCCGTCTCGTTTTGCTTCTTCATGAAAGGTTGTGCCACGTACTTCACCACAAGAGTCACCGCTATGCACAGAGACACTAACAATACCAGCATCAGCACACCAATATTCAGCAGCACCTCGTTAACCCTGTCGCTGACCACATGTCGGTCGATGGAGAACACGAAGGTCCATCCAAAACGCTCCACATCCGTACTCTTCGTTATCAGGTACTCAGGTTCCAACTGCTTGATATAATCGTCATGATCCACGATGGTGTCACCGCTTGCAGTGATTATCGCCACGTCTATATCTCTGCTCGCCTTATATCTGCTGACAATGTTACCCAACCATTTCTCCAGAAGCGAAGAGAACACGATGCCCACCTTCTCGCCCCTCTGATTAATGATAGACACACAGTATCCGAGAGCCTTATTGTCCGAAAAGTTCTGCACCCGGAACGGATTGCTCCATGCACAGGAGTCGATTCCAATCATATTGTTCAGTATAGGGTAACTGTCGCTCTCCACCGTGTTGTAAATATCATCGAGCAGCACATTCTTCCTCTCATCATAATGCGCACATCGGTCGCGAAATTTCTTCTCCCCATCAGGCAGTTCCTCAAACGTCACGATAGATATGGCATCGATACATTCCATGCCCACCAGAGTGCGGCACAAGATGGAGTCCACCACCTCAGGCGACTCCGTGAAGTCGGTCATTATCTTGCCTATCGTCTTCGTGGCATATTCCACACGTGAGAGTCGAGTGCTGATGTTCGACACCGTAGTCTCGATATCGTCCTCCAGGGCATCCCTTATCTCCGCCTCAAAATCCCTGCGAACCGTAGATGCCACAAACCAGAGTATGGCGGAAGAGATAATAACCACAGCCGCCAAAACCCATAATGTCATCTGAAGTTGTAAACCTTTTTTCATATACATCCTTTGTTCCCTATTGCTCGTATATATAATTCTTTTTCATATAGTTGTCGCAAAGATACAAAAGTTGTCGCAAAGACACAAAAAAAACTTGCAAAACGTCCATTATTATGATAAATATCCGCCTTGCAAGCTATGTCATGGCAAATAATGTCTATATTTATGCCAATTTTCTATTTCTTTATTGTGAAAGGGTGGGGAGGAGATTACTGCTTTACAAATTCTACAATACCGAAATCTACACCTTTTAATTTCAAGTAAACTGTTGCATTCTTTAGATTATCCTTGTTGAACTCGAAACCGAAACTTGCGATAGAATTAGAATATTTGTCTCCAGTTTTATCGTAGGTATGGAATGTAGCCATTCTATAACCAATCAGATACTGGCCATCGTATGTCTTTGCATCTACTCCGCAACCTTCAGGAACTGTAATCATAGCATAATAATAGTTTGCCCCATTACCAGAATTTTCTGTCATTTCGATAGTCCATTCCTTGCCATTTTCATCTGTATATTTGTATGTTCCAGCGAGGTCCATAGCTGTTACTGCTTTTACATCCGATGGGGTATTATCAATAATTGTGGTATCGTTGTTATTTGTGTCACAAACGTCACCAGGATTATCGATTCCTCCATTTCTACCTGGTTGACTTGTCGGTGTGTCGAATGGTTCATCTGCCTTGTCACATGATGTGAAACCGAATACTGATGTGAGAGCTACTGCTGCGATTGCGAGGATTGAATTA
>CALBJW010000054.1 GCA_937893145.1 uncultured Prevotellaceae bacterium
TAGGCTGACTGATACCAGCTTCAAGAATGGCGATGTCTGTGTTCTGGTCAATGCGCCAAACGGAAAGTGGCACGCCGATCTGCGAGTTGTAGCTGCGCGGAGAGCGAGTGACGGTGTAGTTGTGCGAAAGAATCTGGAAAAGCCACTCCTTGACGATGGTCTTTCCGTTGCTTCCGGTGATGCCGATGACAGGAATCTGGAACTCGTCGCGATGGCGTTCGGCAAGTCTCTGAAGGGCTTTCAGCGTGTTTGGCACACGGAGGAAATTTGACTTCGGGAAGTTTGCTTCAAGGTCTGTAGGGAGTGTTTCCACAACGAAGTTGCGAACGCCGCGAGAGTAGAGGTCAGCAATGTATTTATGGCCGTCATTACGCTGTGTATGGATGGCAAAGAAGAGCGTCGCCTCAGGGAAAGAGAGGCTGCGGCTGTCCGTGAGAAGCCAGCTGATGGCGGCAGGAGTATTGCCGAAACGATGAGCACCGATGAGGGTGGTTATTTTTTCTATTGGGTAGATCATAGGTAGTAAAACCGAAGCGGACGCTTCGGGAACGGGGGCTTTTGAGCCTTGTTGTTTGCTTTCTGGGTGCAAAGTTACGATTAAGCGAGTGAAATACCAAATTTATTTGGGCATTTCCGAACGTGAGTAACTAAAATGGTAGTTAAAGTTACATAATATTATTGGTACGCGATAATGAAAAGGGGAAAATGTTGGGTAAAAGGGCAAAAAATAACGGGGCAAGACTTCACAGCCTTGCTCCGTCGCAAACTTAAACAACCAATAAAAGAAATGTTATCGGTTTTGGTGTCATCTAAATTAGCGGATGAAGAGGAGTTCACGATACTTAGGAAGTGTCCAGAGACCGTCTTCGACGATAAGCTCGAGCTTGTCGATCTGGTAGCGGATTTCGTCCATCTTAGGACAAACCTTATCGTGATATGCGACTGCCTTCTCGCGTTCGCTTTCAATCTTGTTAGCCTGACGGCGTGCTTCTACGAGCTCCTCAACGTATGTCTCGATGAGGTGTGTGCGGTCAGCGATCTCCTCGATGATCTTCATGTTACGGCTTGAGAGAACGTCTGCCTTCTCTGTTGGGAAGATCTGGCGCATGTTGAGAACGTTCTTAGCAAGCTGGCTCTGATAGTGAGTAGCAACAGGGATGATGTGGTTCATTGAGAGGTCGCCGAGTACGCGAGCCTCAATCTGAATCTTCTTAGTGTAAGTTTCCCACTTAACCTCGTTACGAGCCTCAAGCTCCTTGAGAGAGAACACGTTCATCTTCTCGAACATCTTCACTGAGTCCATTGTAAGGTACTGGTCGAAGATTACTGGGCAAGATGTCTCGCAGTCAAGTCCGCGCTCTGCAGCCTCTTTCTTCCATTCGTCTGAATAGCCGTTGCCATCGAAGCGGATAGGCTTACAAGCCTTGATGTCCTGACGGAGAATCTCGATGATAGCTGCTGTCTGGTCTTCACCCTTCTTGATGAGTTCGTCAACACGCTGCTTGAAGTTTACGAGAGCTTCTGCAACTGCTGTGTTGAGAGCGATCATTGCTGATGCACAGTTAGCTTCAGAACCAACGGCACGGAACTCGAAGCGGTTACCTGTGAACGCGAATGGAGAAGTACGGTTACGGTCAGTGTTATCAATGAGAAGTTCAGGGATTTCAGGGATATCGAGCTTCATGCCCTTCTTGCCCTTAACGTCGAAGAGATCCTTCTTGTCTGCTTTCTCGATGTGGTCGAGGAGCTCTGAGAGCTGCTTGCCAAGGAATGAAGATATGATTGCAGGAGGTGCCTCGTTAGCGCCAAGACGGTGAGCATTTGTAGCGCTCATGATAGAAGCCTTGAGAAGACCGTTGTGCTTGTAAACACCCATGAGAGTCTCAACAACGAATACAGCGAACTGGAGGTTGCCTTCCGGAGTCTTTGCTGGAGCGTGGAGGAGAACGCCTGTATCTGTAGAGAGCGACCAGTTGTTGTGCTTACCAGAACCGTTGATGCCAGCGAATGGCTTCTCGTGGAGGAGAACCTGGAAACCGTGCTTGCGAGCAACGCGCTTCATGAGAGACATGAGGAGCATGTTGTGGTCAACAGCGAGGTTAGTCTCTTCGAAAATAGGAGCAATCTCAAACTGGTTTGGTGCTACCTCGTTGTGGCGAGTCTTGCAAGGGATACCAAGTTCAAGTGCCTGGATTTCAATGTCCTTCATGAATTCCTCAACACGAGCTGGGATAGAACCGAAGTAGTGGTCGTCCATCTGCTGGTTCTTTGCTGAGTCGTGGCCCATGAGTGTACGACCTGTCATCACGAGGTCTGGACGAGCTGCATAGAGTGCTTCATCAACGAGGAAGTATTCCTGTTCCCAACCGAGGTTTGAAACTACCTTCGAAACCTCTGGGTTGAAGTACTGACATACTGCTGTGGCTGCCTTGTCAACTGCATAGAGAGCCTTCTTGAGTGGCACCTTGTAGTCGAGTGCTTCACCTGTGTATGAGATGAAGATTGTAGGAATCATGAGTGTATCACCGATGATGAACACTGGAGATGTTGGGTCCCATGCTGAGTAACCGCGTGCCTCGAATGTAGAACGGATACCACCGTTAGGGAATGATGATGCGTCTGGTTCCTGCTGTACGAGGAGCTTGCCCTCGAACTCTTCTACCATACCGCCCTTCCAGTCGTGCTCTACGAAACCATCGTGCTTCTCGGCAGTACCTTCAGTAAGTGGCTGGAACCAGTGTGTATAGTGTGTTACACCGTTTTCGATAGCCCATGTCTTGATACCTTCAGCAACAGCATCAGCGATTGTGCGGTCGAATGGAGCACCATTGTCGATGACATCACACATCTTCTTGTACACCTTT
The DNA here is from genome assembly GCA_937893145.1 of uncultured Prevotellaceae bacterium. Classification (GTDB taxonomy): domain Bacteria; phylum Bacteroidota; class Bacteroidia; order Bacteroidales; family Bacteroidaceae; genus Minthosoma. Next base: position 2,865 of record CALBJW010000054.1, read on the forward strand.
GAAGGGAGGTACTTGAACATCTTCTGCTTGTTGAATACATACTTACCGAAGAACTCACTTGGACGCTCCTTTGGGAGTTCCACTGATACAGGTCCGCGCTTAAACGCTTCATCTACAACCTTAAATCTGAGATTTGCAGCCATAATCTTTTTACTTAATTTTTAGTTTAAGTTAATTAATTTTGTCTTTTTATTGTTTGTGTTGTTGTTTCTTTACTTTGAAAGCCAAGCCTTTACGCGTGCCATAGCCTCGATGCAGTCTTCCTTCTGGCCAAAGGCTGTGAAACGGAAGTAGCCTTCGCCTGCAGGACCGAATCCCACACCTGGAGTACCTACCACATTGACTTCCTCAAGGAGTGCATCAAAGAACTCCCAACTTGTCATGCCCTGAGGAGTCTTAACCCAGATGTATGGTGCATTTTCACCACCATAGGTCTTGATGCCCATCTCGGCAAATGCTTCACGCATGATGCGAGCATTCTCCATGTAGTATGCGATGGTAGCCTTGATCTGTGCCTTGCCCTCTGGAGTGTAGATGGCTTCGGCAGCACGCTGAGTGATATAGCTTGTACCGTTGAACTTAGTACACTGGCGGCGGAGCCAAACCTTGTTGAGGGCTACGCGTTCACCACTCGCTGACTTTGCTGTAACTTCTTTTGGAACAACTGTATATCCACATCGTGTACCTGTGAAACCTGCTGTCTTTGAGTATGAGTGGAACTCGATGGCAACTTGTTTTGCTCCAGGAATCTCGTAGATGGAGTGTGGAATACTTTCGTCCTGAATGTATGCCTCGTAAGCAGCATCGTACATGATAAGTACATCGTTTTCGAGGGCATATTCAACCCACTTGGTCAGTTCCTCACGAGTGATGACTGTACCTGTAGGGTTGTTTGGGTAACAGAGATAAACGACATCTGGGCATTTAGCATTTACTGATTTGCCATCTTCCACTTCCTTGCGGGTTGGTGGAAGGGCTGGAGTAAAGTCGTTGTCTCCGTTGCATGGCATATAGACTATGTTTGACCAAAGTCCGTCCTGATACTCTCCTGCACGACCCGCCATTACATTCGAATCGATATATACAGGATAGATAGGGTCTGTCACACCAATTATATTGTCTGTGGCGAGAATGTCGCCGATATTTCCTGTGTCGCTCTTTGCACCATCATTTACAAACACCTCATCTACAGAGAGTTCAATGCCTCGTGGTGCGAAGTCGTTTTCTATGATAGCCTTCTGGAGGAAGTCGTATCCCTGTTCAGGACCGTAACCTCTGAAGGTTTCTGCGTGAGCCATCTCTTCTACAGCCTTGTGCATCGCCTCGATTACTGCTGGAGCGAGTGGCTGTGTTACATCACCAATACCAAGTCTGATGATTTTGGCTTCCGGATTTGCTTCCTTATATGCTGCCACCTTCTTGGCAATGGTGCTGAAGAGGTAGGATGGAGCAAGTTTAAGAAAGTTGTCGTTAATTTTTGCCATTTGTGTTGTTTTATGATTTTAATTGTTGTTTGCTTTGCAGCGTTGTTACGTAATTTCGGGATTACGTTATTACGATGTTTCGTCGTTCCGTCAGTTTCATTCTGGAACTTCTATTTCTCCGTCGAAAACCCTTACGGCTGGTCCCGTCATGTATATGTGGTTGTCCTCTCCCCATTCGATGGTAAGAGGTCCACCATCCATAATAACTTTATTTATGCGACTTTTGTGTTGTGTTAGTGTTGCGGCCACAGACGTTGCACATGCTCCTGTACCACAAGCCATTGTGATGCCCGAACCTCGTTCCCAAACTCTCATTCGAATATCTCCGTTTGGAAGTATCTGGGCGAACTCGGTGTTCACACGCTCGGGGAAGAGCTCGTTATGTTCGAATGATGGACCTATCTCTTCAAGTCTGATGGTCTTAATATCATCAACAAATATAACGCAGTGTGGATTGCCCATACTTACATAAGTTCCTTTCATTCCGTTCACATCACCAAGGGTAAGGCTTCCGTCCGCCGTTGCACACTGCCCAGTGTTCTTCAACACTGGTTCACCCATATCCACTCTGGCACTCACCACCTCTCCCTTTTCATCTTCGTTCAGGTCAAGAATCTTGATTCCCGAAAGCGTCTCGAATGTCACCCTGCTCTTCTCTGTGAGATGATGGTCGCGAACAAATTTTCCACAGCACCTAACTCCATTGCCGCACATCATGGCTTCTGAGCCATCATTATTAAAAATACGCATTTTGAAATCAGCTACATCCGACTTCTCAATGGTGATAAGTCCGTCTGAACCGATTCCAAAATTTGGCTTGCTCCACTCTATCGATGCCTTCTCAAGATCAGGGATAGGATTGTCGGGAAGATAAACGTAAATGTAGTTATTTCCGCATCCATGCATCTTGGTAAAGTGAATCTTATGTGCCATAAATCTTTGTTAATTTGCGTCTGTAAAATGTCTTTATGTTTCAATTACGATGCAAAGTTATAACATTTTGGTAGAATAACAAGCAGAAAACACAACATTTTTTCATTAAAACATAAAAATAAAGTGTAATTTGTCAAGCAATAGTACATTTTCTCCATACAAAAAGCAAGTTTTATGTACTTTTTTACTTACACTTGTAAAACATAAAATGAAAAACAACAGCAAACTATCACTTCACGGCATTCACCCCTCTTCTGTCCCTTTATTTAATAATAAATAAGGTAATACTCAACTTTCACAAGTTAATAACTTGCGAAAGCTGAAGTGAAAAGTGAAAAGTGAAGAGTGAAAAATTTCCTACCGGAAGAGTAAATACTCTTGTTCACTTTGTCATTAGGCGAAACGTAAACAGCTCTTGCACCAAGGCGGAAGCAAATTCTTCACTCTTCACTCTTCACTTTTCACTTACAAGTTGAGCTCGCGAAACTTGTATAAAGGAATGAATTAATAAAAAAAATCCTAAAAAATTCTAAAGATTAGTTGGAAACAAAATATTTTTACTATATTTGCACAATCATTCAATAACGAAATATAAAAAACACATAAAGAATAGCATGAAAGAAATAAACATCACAGAAAGAGCTAAGAAAGAGATTCGCAAGATTTTCTCTCCACGCACATCGGTCAACACACTCAAGAACGACCCTGAACTTACAGAAATCGTTGACAATTTCGCTTTCGATGAGACACTCGGCATCAGTGACGAAGGACCAGTAAAGGAAACAACTCGTATCCTCTGTATCCTTGCCACTACAATGGCACAGTATTCAAAGAACGAATTCCGCATGTATGTTGATGCAGCACTCAACGTGGGCGTGAAGCCAAGCGAAATTCGTGAAGTAGTATATCAGGCTGTACCACTCATCGGCTACTCTTCTGTACTTTGTTTCCTTCAGATCATGAACGAAGTGTTTGCCAACAACGACATCCGCACTCCACTCCACGACCACGCTACTGTAACTCGTGAGAACCGTCGCGAAGAAGGTAAGAAGATTATGGAAGAGACATTCGGCAAGGAATATGTTGACAACCTCATCAGCGAATGCCCTAAGGGACAGGAACACATCATCGAATACATGGAAGGCTACATGTTCGGCGACTTCTACACTCGTCGTGGTCTCACACTCCAGCTCCGCGAACTCATGACATTCTGTTTCCTCGCAAGTATGGGTGGATGCGACAGCCAGATGGAACTCCACGCTAAGGCAAACTTCCGTGTTGGTACAAGCAAGCAGGAGATGGTTGGTGCCGTAACTGCTATGCTCCCTTACATCGGTTTCCCACGCGCATTCCATGCTCTCAACGCTGTTAACGCCGCTTACGGAGAATAAGCAAAAAGTGAAGAGTGAAGAGTGAAAAATTTCCTACCGGACTAGTATGTCCTCTTGGTAAGCTAAGCGCAGCGATAACTGCTCTTGCACCAAAGCGGTAGCAAATTCTTCACTCTTCACTTTTCACTCTTCACTTACAAGTTGAGTTTTCTCAACTTGTATATTCAAGTACATTTTTTATTCTTTTTCCCCTTATATAATAAAAGATTTTAATCTAAAAAATGTACATACTACTCCAACTCACGCTGACGACAGAAATAGCCGCTGAACACTTCATCGACATTCTCGATAGGAGCATTGAAGATGCCATAAACACTTGAACCCGAACCAGACATCGAAGCATAGACCGCTCCAAGGTCGTACAACTTATCCTTGATACATGCTATCTCTGGGTACTTCATGAACACACTCTTCTCGAAATCGTTCACAACAGTATCTTTCCATGTCTCGATAGGTTGAGCGAGGAGTTCTGGGAGCGATGCCTCTGGACGAGCAGGCTTAACAAGAGCGTAAGCATCCTTTGTCGATACGAAAGTGTCGGGTTTTACAAGGACAAGCACCTTACCCTTGAGCGAGAAGTCGATTGGATGAAACTCATTTCCGATGCCTGTAGCAAACACAGGCTTGTTCTTCACGAAGAAAGCACAGTCGGCACCAAGACGGGAAGCGTACTCCTCCATCTTCTCGTCTGTGAGTCCAATCTTGAACTGGTCGTTGAGGGCACGAATAGTGAAGGCAGCATCTGAAGAACCACCACCAAGTCCTGCACCTGTAGGTATATGCTTATAGATGTAGAAGTTAACAGGTGGAAGACGGTACTCATCTCTCAACATGCGATAGGCACGGATGATGAGGTTGTCGTCTGGTGTGCCGTCAAGCACAGTTCCTGTCACCTTCAACTGATAACCCGAAGGAGAATCGATGGACTGAAGAGGTTTAATCTCGAGTGCATCCTGGAGTGGAATTGGGTAGAAAACCGTTTCAAGGTTATGGTAACCGTCAGGTCTCTTCTCCACCACATTGAGACCAATATTTATCTTAGCGTTTGGATAAAGTATCATAGCAGTTATTTCTTTTTTGTTTCGATGCAAAGATAAAGAAAAAAAGTGAGGTGGAAAACGAAAAGGGAAACTTTTTTCATAAAAAACTTGCGGATGCACAATCTTCACGACTATGCACCCGCTCCTTCTAATTGATAAAGTGAGAAAATGTTTTGTTCATTCAATCTTACATACGTTCTATTACCTTGTGTGAAAAACACATTAAATTTGATTCATTCAATTCTGCATATTTAATATCGGGCTATCAATCAGAAGGTTAGTTTTCTCTATTTAATATCCGACAAAGTTCACATTACATTTTAGAACGGAGTATCAGCCTGCGGAGCCATATCGGCAGTAATCGAACCGAAAGGATCGTCTTCACTCACGTTGTTGTTCATTCCCGAAGGAGTCACCGTACCATTCACACCCTCCATCTGTTCAACAGGCACATACGAGCTGTCACCACCAATGTTGGAGAATCGAGTAAACTCACCCTTGAACTTGAGACGCACATCGCCCACCGCACCGTTACGATGCTTTGCGATGATGATTTCTGCCAGTCCCTTGAGGTCGTTACCATGAGCATCCTTGTATATCTTGTAGTACTCAGGACGGTGGATGAAACATACCATATCGGCATCCTGCTCGATGGCACCCGATTCTCGGAGGTCGGAGAGTTGTGGTCGTTTACTATCTGCCTGGTTGTCACCAGTTCCAACACGCTGTTCTACGGAACGGTTCAACTGTGAAAGGGCGATGATTGGGATGTTAAGTTCCTTCGCAAGTCCCTTGAGCGAACGTGAAATGGTACTTACCTCTTCCTGACGTGAGTTGTACGACATACCACTGGCATTCATCAGCTGAAGGTAGTCGATGATGATAATCTGCACTCCGAAGTCACGAACAAGACGGCGCGCCTTAGTTCTGAGTTCAAAGACGGAGAGTGATGGTGTGTCATCCACATAGAGTGGAGCATCAAACATATCTCGTATCTTATAGTCGAGCTGTGCCCATTCGTACTGAGCTAATTGACCACTCTTAATCTTCTCGGAAGGAATCTCGCAGACGTTCGACATGAGACGGTTGACCAACTGCACGTTCGACATTTCAAGTGAGAACATTGCCACTGGAATCTTCTGATCTACAGCCATGTTCTTACACATAGAAAGCACGAAGGCTGTCTTACCCATCGCAGGACGTGCAGCGATAATCACGAGGTCACTCTTCTGCCATCCTGAAGTCATCTGGTCAAGTCGGTCGAATCCACTCGAAAGTCCCGAAAGACCGTCCTGGTTCTGTGCTGCCTTCTGAAGAAGTTCGTATGCCTCATTGATGACTGGGTTAATCTGGGTGAAGTCCTTCTTCATGTTGTTCTTCGACAATTCGAAGAGTTCACCTTCAGCTGCCTGCATCAGTTCCTGAATGTCCTGACCATCATCAAATGCTGCCTTCTGAATCTTACTTGTATATGTGATGAGTTCGCGGGCAAGTGATTTCTGAGCGATGATGTGTGCGTGATATTCTATGTGGGCAGAACTGAGCACACGACGCGAGAGTTCTGTCAGATAGAATGGTCCACCAGCACTTTCAAGGTCACCAGTCTTACGCAACTGTTCCTGAACCGTCAAGATATCGACTGGCTTGTTTTCAGAAGCAAGCGACTGGATAGCAGTGAATATGAGTTTATGTTTTGTGTCGTAGAACGACTTTGGTTTCAGAATGTCGGAAATGGTAGCGAAAGCGTCCTTCTCAATCAGGCACGCACCAATAACAGCCTCTTCAAGGTCTGTTGCTTGAGGTTGTAGTCTGCCCAACTCACTTACCTGTGGGGCATCAGCCGACTGAGAACGTCTTCGTGTTGTTCTTGTTTCTGCCATTTTCTCTTGTATGTTATGACTTTACACCTATTATATTTATAGGAACGAATGTAAAGTGTTTTTTCTAAAATAGATGATAATTGAACTGAATGAATGAAATCTGCTGCAAAATTAAGACCTTTTTTTGAAAGTATAAAGAAAATCGGGAAGAAGATATTGACATCTACTTTCTGCAATGTTGACAACTATGTTCATAAATGTTGATAACTTGTTGGTAAGTGTTGATAAGTCCGTTGATAAGTCACTTATATATTTATCTTTCAATGTTTTACAAATTACACGCATTTTCTTCATCACACTCTCCTTTTCTTCACAATAAACATTTATTTACAGAGTCGTTAAACCTTCAACCGATTTTTTAGTCTTATTAACATATATCATCATTCACAACATTATAAAATCCCCATTTTCCACATAATATAATGAAAAAGTTACTCACTACCCTACTACTTGTGTTCGTATCTATAGTTGCAATGGCACAGTCAACTGCCAAATCATCCGTAAGTGGTAAGGTAATAGAATCCGAAACCGGTGAAGCCCTTCTTCGTGCCACTGTCATGATAATGTCTCCCGACACTACAAAGATGATTAAAGGTAGTGTGACTTCACAGAACGGAAGTTTTACAGTCAAGGATGTGGCAGACGGCAATTATGTTGTGAAGATTTCGTATGTTGGTTATCACAATTTCTACAGAGCGATAACTGTGAAGCATACAACGGTCGGTTCGATGAACATCGGAACTGCAATGCTTATTCCAAGTAGCGTGGAACTGAAGGCTGCAACCGTTACGGCACAGATTCCGGAAGTGGAGGTAAAGGACGACACTCTCATGTTCAATGCTGATGCTTTCAAGGTGGCGGAAGGTAGTGTGCTTGAGGACCTTGTGAAGAAACTCCCTGGTGCTGAGGTGGATGAGAATGGTGCGATTACTATCAACGGAAAGCAAATAAAACGTATTCTTGTTGATGGAAAGGAATATTTTGGCAATGACCAGAGCATGGCGATGAAGAATCTTCCTACGGAAATCATCAAGAAACTCAAGACTTACGAACGCAAGAGCGACCTTGCACGACTTACAGGTGTGGATGATGGAAACGAGGAGACAGTTCTTGACCTTACTATTAAGAAAGGTATGAAGAACAGTTGGATAGGTAATGTCGGTGGTGGTTACGGAACACATGACCGCTACACTGCTCGTGGACAGATTAACCGTTTCCAGGATAATTTCCAATCGAACGTAGTGGCTAACTTCGGCAATTCGAACGAACGTGGCGGAGGTGATGGTAACACTACTAATGGACAGGCTGGTGGACGAATCATGTATAACATCCCCGACAAGCTTGAGGCTGGTGGTAACTTCCGTTACAACTATCGAAAGAGTCAGTCGTGGACCAAGACTGCTGCCGAGAACTACAACACAACAAAGGCTTCGTTCGAGAATTCATTCAACCAACGCAAGAACCAGAGCAATTCGTTCAGTGGTGACTTCAAGGTGGAATGGAAGATTGACTCCCTCACTACTATCGTCCTTCGACCTAACTTCTCGTTTGGAAACAGTAGCAATGACAACTCAAACATCAATTCCACTTTCAAACGTGATCCTTATTCCTTTGCCAGTGTGACCGATCCTCTGGATGACAGACAGCGTCCGTTCATTCCTGACAGTGTAAAGGTAAACGACAGTGAGTCAAGCAACTGGAGCAACGGAACAAACTATAACGTCAACGCTAACCTCACATTTGTTCGACGTATCAAGGGCAATCCTTGGTTTGGAGAAAGCAACCCAACAGGATTCAACGGTCGTAACTTTAGTGCTCGTGCCAACTTTGCCGTTTCTGGAAATGGAAATAAGGCATACAACCATTCCAACACTATATATCATCAGCGAAACGACTCGACCGACCTTGTATTCCGTTTGCGTGACACACCTTCCTACAATCGCAACTACTCTGTTGGTTTTACATATTCAGAACCTATCCTCGCCGTTCTTCATGCTCAGGTGAACTATGGCTACAACTACTCGAAGCGTCACTCGGATGGTAACACTTACGACTTTGCGGAGATAGACTCTATCGGTGCTCTCGTGTGGGATTACTACGAGATGAACGGAGAACTTCCAAAGGACTGGAGTCAATTCAGAAGCGATAAGTTGTCACGTTTCTCTGACAATGAGAACATGACAAACAACTTCGAGTTCCAGCTTCGTCTGGCTACAACCATGTTCAACATCACTGGTGGAGTTCAGGTAGAAAACCAGACCCAGAAGGTTCATCAGATTTACATGAACAGAGACCTTGAAGGTAGTCGCAATTTCACTCGTGTATCCCCTACTCTCAATGCTTTGGTTCGTTTCACACGTCAGCATACTCTGCGTGCCACTTATCGTGGTAATAGTCAGCAGCCTAACCTCACCGACCTCTTCGACATTGAGGACGATAGTAATGCTCTTAACATTCGTAGAGGTAATCCAAACCTTACACCTTCGTTCCGAAACAACATGAGTATTGACTACAACAATTACTTCCAGGAAACTCGTCGTTCGTACAATTTCCGATTTAATTTTGCGAATACTCTCAATAACATCGAGACCATGCAGGAGTATGACGAGAACCTGGGTAAGACTATCTCTACTCCTGTCAACATCGATGAACCAGACTGGAACATAGGAACAAATGCAGGCTTCGGCACTCCTCTCGGTTGGGAAAAACTGACTGCAAACATCAATGGTAACTACTCATACAACCACAATGTGGGTTACATCTATCAGAACAAGCAGACTCTCAAGAACTATGTCATGAGTCATCGTGCTGGCGGACGACTCACTCTCACTCTTCGTCTCAACGAGATTGATGTTCGTGCCAATAGTGGTATCAACTGGAACAAGTCACATAGTGACCTCGTGGAGAGAAGTAACCAGAGCAACTATTCGTTCAACTACGGACTCTCAAGTACAGGAAACTTCGAGAATGGTTGGGGATATAGCACGGAAATCAGTGTTCATAGTCGTCGAGGACTTTCCTCAGCAGCAATGAACACCAACCAAATCATCTGGAACGCACAGGTAAGCTACCGATTCCTCAAGCGTAGAGCTACCGTTTCACTTCAGGCATTCGACATTCTCAATAAGCGCAGCAATATAAATCGTTCAGTCAATGCTAATGGTCGTCGTGATACCGAAACCAATGGTGTATATTCATACATCATGGCAAACTTCCGCTATCGCTTCACCGTCTTCGGCACTCGTGAAGCACGCAAACAGCTTCGTCAGGAACAGCAGGAGGTTCGTGAACTTCGTGCTGAAGGCAATGGTGAACGCGGCGAAAGAGGAAATCGTGGCGAAAGAGGTGGAGAGAGAGGAAACTCCAACGGTAGCAACCGCGGAGGCAACTTCGGCGGAGGCAATCGTGGAGGTTTCGGTGGAGGTGGTAGATTCTAACCACACAAGAAAACGAATAATAAGCAGGTGTTAACATAAGCAAGATTAACAACCAGAATAGGTCAACTAAAACCACAGCAAGTACATAGCAATAACTATCTTAGTATGGGCAGTAATCTGCAGAGAGTACTCCAGTACCAATATAGTGGGTACTGGAGTACTCACTTTATGGTACTGTAATAAAAACAAAATAATATTTTTTCAATTTATGGGGTAATGTTTTTACCCATTTTATCGTTTATAAGATAAACAGGTTTGAAATGATAACAATATTCACACATAAACGGCAAATGAATGATGAGGAGTTAAGTGAAGTGTTTTGCAACATTTATCCTCGTTTGTTCCGACTGGCTTATTCTCTTTTGAATGACACAGAGGATAGTCGTGATATAGTGAGTGGAGTTTTCGTAGATCTGCTTGACAAACACAAACTGACCACAGATTTAAATGAAGGCTATTTGATGGCTATGGTGCGTAATCGTTCTCTCGATCTTCTCCGATATCGACGGGTGGAAGACGAAGCTCGTGCAGAATTGATTCGTGAGTATCAGTTGTTTATGGTACCAGACCGTGCTTATGAAGAACGCATCAAAGAAATCCGATTCTTCATTGAAACAGAACTGACACCTCAGACGCGTAAGGTGCTCCAGCTTTGCTACGATGAGAAGAAGACCTATCAAGAGGCAGCAACAGAACTCGGTGTCAGTGTACAAGCAATAAACAAACATATCTCTGGAGCATTACGAAAGCTAAGAGAGCGTTTCAATCCTGCAATTGTATCATCTCCAAAAACAAAAGTACAATGAAAAATCCGAAAGACGATATTGGTTTTGAGGTAATGGAAGCATTTACCTCGATGAAATCCGACCAAGAGATTGGTATGCCCAATGTTGAACAAGAGCTTGCTAAATTGAAGGCAAAAAGAAATCGACATACAGTTTCTGCATTCCGTAAGATTGCAGCATCGGTGGCTATAGTGCTTGCAGTTAGTGGTATAGCCGTGGCTGCTATTATAAATCACCATACAATATACAATTTATTTACAGACAATGATACAGAAATCATTGAAGAGACATCTACCACTACTATTCCCACAGAATTGGTTATCACACCATCCGATACGATTGTTGTGAAGCAAGGAGTTATAATGTTTGAAAATGCTGAACTTGAAGAGATTATGACAAGCATTAGCAATAATTATAAGATCGACATTATCTTCAAGAAAGAAGAACTGAAACACCTGCACCTGCATTACCAATATAACACAGCAGATAAACTTGAGCTGGTTCTGCAAACGCTGAATTCGTTTGAAAAAATTAATATGAAGAATAACGAAGGAAAATTGGAGGTTGAGTAGCATGGGGCGATTAATTCTTTTTCTGCTGATGTGCTTTATGGGCATGTCAGCCATGTGCCAGCGCATTACTGCGAATTTTAGGGAGACAAAGATGTCTGATGCCTTATTGGAGATTGAGCGTCAAAGCAAAGATTGCCAAATTCATTTTATATATGATGAGTTACAAGATTTCACCGTTACTGTATCGATTTCCAATCGTCCTGTTTCTGAAGCTTTGCGTCTCGTTGCCGGATTCTATCCAATACGAATTACAAACCAAGATAAAGTATATATTGTCGAGTGTGTACAAAAGGAAGCAAAAAAAGTGGCAGGACGAATCCTTGACGAGAAGAATCATTCTTTACCATTGGTAAATGTGGTTTTGCTCTCACATATTGACAGCACATATATCAATGGTGGTGTAAGCAACAATAATGGTGATGTGGTCATTCCTTGTAACAGAAATGATGTGTTGGCTAAGATTTCGTTTATTGGATACAAGACTATGTATAAACACTGTGTAAATGGTGAGTTGGGAACAATCCGAATGCAAGAGGATGCTATTGCCTTAAAGCAAGTCACTGTAAAAGGAGATAGACCACAATACAAAATGGTTACCGGTGGAATGGATATAAATGTCGAAAACACAATCCTTTCTAAGATGTCCAGTACATACGATGTACTGTCTCAGTTACCTCGTGTATCGGTAAATGGAAAAGATATCACCGTATTCGGCAAAGGTTCTCCTATTGTTTATATTAACAACAAACAAGTACGCAACCCTAACGAACTACTTGAGCTGAAGCCAGACGATATCAAGTCTATTACGGTACTTACCAATCCAGGAGCAGAGTACAATGCTCTGGTAGAATCTGTAATCCGCATCTATACCAAGAAACGCCTTGACAAAGGTTTCAGCTTGAATGCCAGTGCCTATGGTGCATACAATGAATTCTTTTCCGATTATGAATTACTATCTACAAGTTATCAAACCAAGAAATTTGAAGTTGCTAATAGCTTTTATATTTATGGGGTAAATACTGGAGAATACAACCATTTGCACACAAATATATTTCCAAAGAATAATCACATAAGCGACGATGAATATATTAAGAGTGAACAGAAAGAACGCATTCTGTCAGAAACTTTTAGCACAGATTATTCACTAAATGACAGTAATTCTTTAGGTGCTTCGTATCGTTATTATGAGACACTAAATAACTCCGTCATAGGTAATGGTTTACAAGAGATTACAAGGAATAATATTTCGAAAGGCACTATTGAAATGAATACGAAGTTTGACCCTCATGTCTATATGCATCAGGCAGACTTGTATTATGTGGGTAAAGTACGAATTGTAAACATTGACTTCAATTCAACCTATTGCTATACGAATACCTCGCGTGAGGACTTTACCTACGAAAAGAGTCATGACTTGGGAAATCAGGAAGTTCACTCTAACAGCCTTCAACATAGCAGTATGTTCGCAAGTAAGTTAACTTTGAAAATGCCAGTGTGGAAAGGAATGTTCTTGGTTGGTTCAGAGTATTCGCACACAAATTCCTATGGCAATTATTACAACAGAGAGCATCTGGTAGATGACGCAGAATTTAATATCTACGAGAACAATATTGCAGGGTTCGTGCAGTATGATCGCTCACTTCGGAATTGGGCTTTCAATATAGGTTTGCGATACGAAAACATTGTTCGTAATTATTATTCTTTTGGCACAAAAGACGATGATATCAGCCGTAGATATAGCCATTTCTTTCCTAATATGAATGTTACTTGGAATAAGGGCAATTGGTATTGGCAATTAAGTCTATCAGAGAAAACAAATCTTCCATCCTATCGTCAATTGAGAAGTACTAAACAATACGACAATCGTTATCTGTACGAAGGTGGCAATCCAGAGTTACAGCCATCCATAACTTATGGTGTGGAATCAAACTTGATGTACAGATGGATAAACCTTGCTATTGGATACAAATATGTGAAAGATGTAATAGAATGGACAAAGTATGTCAATGCAGAAAAGGAATATACATATACCTCAAACTATAACTTCAATCGTGAAGATGTTGTATATGCATCATTGTCACTTTCACCGAAGTTTGGTATTTTCCATCCTAACTGGAATCTAAACTATAAGCAACTATTCTTTGATGCAAGGAAATATGGCTCCAACATTCCAGATAGCAAACCATTATTCTCATTCTCTCTTAATAACTATTTTAAGATATCCGAGACAACGGGAGTTTCCATAAATTATAATGGTTCGACAGCATATACAGATGCGTTCATTATGAGAAAAGCTTCACATACAGTTAACTTAGAATTTGCAAAGTCATTTGCAAAGCGCACATGGGTAATCTATCTGAATGCCAATGATATTTTCAAGACAGGCAGAGAGCGTTGGACGATGTATGGTATAGGATCTGAATCAACTAAAAACTGCTACAACTACACTCGTAGCATTTCTCTGCAAGTCACATACAACTTCAATGCAAAGCGCAGCAAATACAAGGGAACTGGTGCTGGTAATGAAGAAAGGAAAAGATTATAAAATAATCCATAATACAAAAAGAGAGTATAAGTATCAGAGTTTATTCCCTATACAACTCATCTTATCAAGATTAAAAAAATAGACGAACCCACTGTTTACTGCAGAAATGCTGATTGTCAGTGAGCCTATTGTTCCAAAAAAGAACCTCGAAAGTTTTTTGTCCAACTTTCGAGGTTCATATCAAAATTGCTACTTCTTCAATATTTTATAATAGTATTTCACTTTTTTAGCACTTAATGTTCAATTCCTTCACAATCTCACTAATCTGTCCGAAAGTAGTGATGCGGGCAGGAACGAGAGGAAGACGGAGCTGGTTCTCGATGAGTCCCATTGAGTTCATCATTGCCTTTACACCTGCAGGGTTACCATCCACGAAGAGGAGTTTGAAGAGTTCTGTGAACTTGTGGTGAATAGTGAGAGCATTGTTGTAGTCGCCATTAAGGGCGAGGCGAACCATACGACTGAACTCCTTTGGAAGAGCATTACCAATAACCGAGATTACACCAGCTGCACCAAGAGTGATGAGTGGGAATGTGATACCATCATCGCCCGAAATGACATCGAAGTCAGCAGGTTTGTTCTTGATGATATCGTCAATCTGTGTGAAGTTGCCCGAAGCCTCCTTGATAGCCACGATATTTTCACAGTCGTTAGCAAGACGAAGAGTAGTCTCAGCAGTCATGTTGACACCAACTCGACCAGGAACATTGTAGAGAACTACTGGCACTGGACTTGCTTCTGCTATTGCCTTGAAATGCTGATAAAGACCTTCCTGTGAAGGTTTGTTGTAGTATGGACAAACGGAAAGGATACCGTCAATGCCCTTGAAGTCAAAGTTCTTGATTGTTTCCACAACGGCTGCTGTGTTATTTCCACCCATACCGAGAAGAATTGGAAGACGACCTTGAACCTTTTCCTGAATAATCTGAATAATATTCTGCTTCTCCTCTGCTGTGAGACATGGTGTCTCGGCTGTGGTTGCGAGGATGCAAAGAAAATCAATACCGTTTGAGAGCTGATAGTCGAGAACTCGTCGGAGTGCTGTGTAGTCAACCTCACCTGTTGAGGTGAAAGGGGTGATGAGTGCTACTCCAAGTCCCTTGAATTTGTTGCGTGCCATAAATAATTATGTGTATTGCAATATTTATATGTTTTTGTCAAAATAATGTGCGGAAGCAAGAATGCATTACGCAAATAGTGGTGCAAAGATACGAATTAATTACGAATTACGACTAAAAATTCTTTTATTATTTCTTTTTTTTTTAACTTTGCATAAAAGAACTTACGTAAAGTACACATTTTCCAAGTTTACTTATCACAATGACACCTCAAGAAGAAATACTTCAGCTTCGCAAAGAACTGGAACAGCACAACTACAATTACTATGTGTTGAACCAACCTACAATAACCGACTACGAATTTGACCAGATGATGCGCCACCTTCAGGACTTAGAGGAACAGCATCCAGAGATGGCTGACCCTAACTCCCCTACTCAGCGTGTAGGTTCCGACCTCAACCAACAGTTTAAGTCGGTGGCACACAAATACCCTATGCTCTCACTCTCAAACACATACAATGCTAATGAGGTGCGTGAGTTCTATGAACGTGTGCGAAGTGGACTTGAAGGAGAGGACTTCGACATCTGTTGTGAGATGAAGTACGATGGACTGAGCATTTCCCTCACCTATGTTGATGGTGAACTCGTTCAGGCTGTTACTCGTGGTGATGGTGTTCGTGGTGATGATGTGACTGCAAACGTGCGTACCATCAAGAGCATACCTCTCCGTCTTCGTGAAGGTAGCGGCTATCCTCACGAGTTCGAGATTCGTGGTGAGATTCTTATGCCTTGGACTTCGTTCGAAGCACTCAATGCTGAACGTGAAGCAAACGAGGAACAACTCTTTGCCAATCCTCGCAATGCAGCATCAGGCACATTGAAGTCTCAAAAATCAGAACTTGTTGCACAACGTAAACTTGATGCATACCTATATTATTTATTAGGAGAGAACGAACCACCATCACTCTTCAGTCAACCATGCTCGGTAGATTTCAGCAATGGTCGTCACTACGAGAATCTTCAGGAGGCAGAGAAATGGGGATTCAAGATTTCGAAGGGAATGAAGAAGTGCAAGACTCTCGACGAGATACTTGAGTTCATCGACTATTGGGACAAAGAACGCAAGAATCTACCTGTAGCAACAGATGGTATTGTACTCAAGGTGAACAGCATTCGTCAGCAACGCCATCTTGGTTATACAGCGAAGAGTCCACGTTGGGCAATAGCATATAAGTTCAAGGCTGAACGTGCTTGCACACGACTCAACGAAGTGACTTATCAAGTAGGTCGTACGGGTGCCATCACTCCTGTTGCAAATATGAATCCTGTTCAGTTAGCAGGCACAATAGTCAAGCGTGCATCACTTCATAATGCCGACATCATCAATGAGTTAGACCTTCATATTGGAGATATGGTTTATGTGGAGAAAGGCGGCGAAATCATTCCTAAGGTCGTTGGTGTAGATAAGGAACAACGTACTGCTGACCTACAGAAAGTGACCTTTATCGACACATGTCCTGAGTGTGGAGCCCAACTTGTTCGATATGAAGGCGAGGCTGCCCACTACTGTCCAAACGAGACTTCTTGTCCTCCTCAGATTAAGGGAAGAATAGAACATTTCATCTCTCGCAAGGCTATGAACATAGACAGTCTCGGACCTGAAACAGTAGATGATTTCTATCAGCGTGGACTTATAAGCAATGTTGCCGACCTATACACTTTGAATGCAGGACAGATAGCCAACTACAACAAGAACCGCACCATCAGTGCCGTGAAGGCTGTCAATGCTATCAAGGCAAGTACAGAAGTGCCATTCGAGCGTGTCGTGTTTGCCATCGGCATTCGTTTTGTGGGTGAAACAACTGCGAAACTTCTTGCTCGACACTTCAAGACGATGGATGCCCTCCGCAATGCTACACTCGAACAACTCCTTAATGTGGACGGTGTTGGTCAGGTCATTGCCGAAAGCATCATACGTTTCTTCCGCGATGAGAAGAACATTGACATCCTCAATCGTCTGCAAGAGGCAGGACTTCAGTTCTCTCTCTCAGAAGAAGCACTTGCAGGTCAAACAGACAAACTTGCAGGCAAGAGCATCGTGATTAGTGGTGTCTTCACACAGCATTCACGCGATGAATACAAAGCTCTCATCGAAAAGAATGGTGGCAAGAATGTAGGCAGCATCTCAAAGAACACCTCCTTCATCCTTGCAGGCGACAATATGGGTCCTGCAAAACTTGAGAAAGCATCAAAACTCGGCATCAAGATAATGAACGAAGAGGAATTTCTCGAACTGATTAACTAATAGTAATTTCCATTCTTGACAGACCGAATGCAAAAACTCGCACTATCATCACTGACGGTGCGAGGGATGAGCTCGGTATGTTATTAACTTTAACTATTATATTAACGCGTTATGTTGTGACTTATTTGTCTTGTAGTACCTGCTGATAGTTTGTGGGGAGTGCTTGGCGAGTCCACACTTCGGTGAACTTGTTGCCCACTTTGTCAAAGTGGGATTTGAGGAATTTGTTGTCATCCACCCATTCTATAAGTTGACTGCCATCTTCTGGCCATTCAAGTATGCTACCGTCTTCATTGTAAACGACCGGGCGAAGGAACACTACCCCGTACAATTTGTTTTCTTGTTTGCTATTGTCCAGTATGGAAACATAGACATCTTTGTCATATATTGAGTATTTATCATAAGTGTATGGCAACAAGTCGGTGCTGTTCACTTTCTTCAGTCCTTCACAATACCAACACCCAAAGAAACGATTCTCCGCTGTATGTGCAGGAACATCTTTCATAAGGGAAAGAGCCCTTCTTATTGACTGGGGAATCTTGCTTTCATCAGCATCGTAATATTCTGTTGTATAAGCATTAAGAGGAAATAGTGACTGGGATATTTTTTCCACATTGTACCATTTCATTTTGAAAGCTTGTCTGTTGCTATCAAAAACTCTGGTACCATGACCGCCATGCTTAGAGGAGTCACAAGGAACATCCACATCACCCGTGTATCTTATCTTTTGGCTGTCATTATTATAAAATACGAACGCAGTTTCTTCTTTCAGGTCGTGATTCAAATTTATCTGAATGTCTATGGAATTTGTACATAGTTTGTACTGGGAGAAATAAGGCAGCATAGATGGTTTGCCGTTGCTGAAAGAGAGTGCAGCCAGTCGGTACAGTCCTTTCGGATTTTCCTTGCACCCTTCAGACTTCATGTTTATATCATCTATAACAACATTCACATCCAGACTATCTGCAGATGGATTGGTGTTGAGTTTGAAAGTGACAGGCAGCATGAAACGTGACTTGACTGCCTTACCTTTGAGTTTTGCAGGAATCCACTTAGGCATCATGCTTACAACTCTTAATGCCTCACGACTAAGGTCTTCGTGAGGAGAACTTTCCACTTCAGGATTTATGATTTTACCATCCTTATCTACCACAAATCGAACAAGAACTTTGCCTTGTATGTTAAGCTGAGCGCATCGAGAAGGATAATACAGGTGGTCAAGGATGAATGCTTGCATTTCAGCAATACCTCCAGGGAAGACTGCCTTTGTGTCTGGAGCAGGAAACTCTTTGTTCTGTGCAAATACAAAGAGGGAAAGTACAAGCATCAGAAGAGTAAATGATATTCTTTTCATAATGAGAGAGGAGATGGTTTATTGGTTATTTAAGGTATTGTCTGTTGGCAGTGGCAAAGTATCAGAATCAGACTCAGCCTGTAATTGTCCCAGAGAAACTATATTCGTCTCAAACTGATTTGTAAGTTCTTCTATAATATAAGGTAAATCATGATGGATGCGTGGTGAAACAGTAATCTCATCAAGCATTTCCTGATATTCGTTTACTTCTATTTCAGGCAAAAAGTCAATGCTATAATTCTCATCAGTATTTGAGTGGGAATGAGAATGCTGTTCTTTATCCGTCTTTGCTAACGGAGAATTAGATGTTGCATATACTTCATGCTTTATTATACATGTGGTATCCTTGAATGTAGGTTTGCTGCTTACGATATTATCATGAGGTTTCTCCTGTTTAGGGAAAGCAAAGAATCCCACAACAGCAACTGCTGCAATACCTGATACCCACTTCAAATATCCAAATGTACCAATATTCTTGTGTCTTTTCTGTTCAAGAATCCTGTCATACTCATCAGCACCAGGCTTCAGCTCTGCCATAATCTGCTGGTAGAGTTCTTCATCATTATATTTATTGTGCTGCTTCATTGGCCATTAAGTATTTTTATTAGTTTTGATTTTGCTGCGGAGAGCATACTTTTGACCGATGGCTTCGGTATGTTCAGTTCATGTGCTATGTCCTCTGCCGACTGGTCCTCTATAAAGCGTTTGCGAACAAGTTGCTGTTCGCGAGGCGAGAGACGATTGATGGCAGAATCTATCTGCTCTTGAGTCTCTTGGGCAATGACATCATTGTCTGCCGAATAGGTTGTACAAGCTTGTGTCTCACTTGTTGATTTCACGATTGTCATCTGCCTTCGTTTGTACTTTTCCACACAGATATTCTTAGCAACCGTGATGGCAAGTGAATTGAGATTACGGTCGGCATCAAGGCGTTCGCAATAGTTCCACAAACGAACAAGTGCATCCTGTGCAACATCCTCAGCATCTTCCATGTTACCGAAGAAATCACACCCCACTTTGACCATCAGAGATCTCAACACAGGTACTGTTTGTTCAAATTCTTTGCGATTCATTCTACTATATATACTGCAAAAAGGAGAAATAGTTAAGTGTCAATTATGCTTTTTTTTGAAATTATTCGAAATTTGAGACTATTCCCCAGCATAAACACAATAGAGGTCTGCCAAGTGTTTGACAGACCTCTTATACATATTTATTTATAATATTTTCTACAGGAATCCTTGTTGTTTCAATGCCTCAATCATACCGGCAGACATAGCCTCGTTGTCAGACTTTGTGTAACGGAGGTCTGTGAAGACCTGAGCGAGAGTGAGTTTATCATTGATTTCGACGAAACGCTTATTCTCTGGGAGCGACTCCTTGTGAGAATAGATGCGGTCGATGTCGTTGTCTGTATATTCGTGATAATACTCCGAGTGGATGAAACCTTCGAGTGGAAGACGATCAGTCTGAGCTGGGTCTTCATCAGGCCATCCAACTGTGATTGTTGCCACAGGGAATGTGAGTTTTGGAAGTCGAAGAGCTTCGATGATGCCGAGCGGATTATAGACTGTTGTGCCAAGATAACAAGTGCCAAGTCCTACTTCTTCTGCAAGAGTTGTGAAGTTCTGAGCGAAGAGGAGCGTGTCGCTCATAGCATTGATGAAAGAGAGGAAATTGTCATATCCAGGAGTAGCCTGGCGCTGATTGCACCATTCGGTGAATCGATTGAAGTCAGCACAGAAAGTGATTACTACTGGTGCGCCTGTAACCATTGGCTGGTTGAAGTGATGTGGAGCAAGTGCAGCCTTGCCCTCAGCTGAGCGTGTCACTACTGCGCTATAAAGCTGAATGTTGCCCATTGTTGCTGCACGAGCAGCGGTGTTGAGAAGTTCGTCAAGGAGTTCGGGGCTAACATCGTCGTCCTTGTACTTACGGATAGTTTTTCTTTCTTTTATGGAGGCCATAATGTTTTGGGGTTAGTAAAACTGTAGGGAGACGTGAACACACGTTGATTTTTCACAATAATAATGAATGTTTCCCCCTTTTTCGTGGCAAAGATAGAGATATTTCCTCGAAATAAGAAATTTAGAGTGAAGAAATTTTGATGATTACAAATAAATGACTATATTTGCCCTGTATTAGATAAACATAAAGTCATTATTCTATTAAAAACTAATCAAACGAAGTGCCACCTATTAACACTATCTCATTACGTATCCTAAATGCTGTCATCGACTTCGGGATGGACAATCTGCGTAAGGCAGTTGAGCCATCAGAAGGGAATGAGTGTGCTGACAACGATGCTCGCACTGCCCTTCTCTCAATCATTGACAACATCATAATGGACTACCGCCCTGAGGGTGTAATTACTGAGGTGCGTCCAAAGGTTTTGGAATGTGATGTGGTTCGTTTCCAGAACAAGAAGGACAAGTGGGTGGCATTTGTAGGTATTCTTGATGGATACCCATACGAGATTTTTACGGGTGTGCTCGACGATGAGGACGGACTTGTTCTTCCTAAATCGTGCAATGGCGGACACATCATCAAGAATGTGGACGAGGATGGCAACAAGAGATATGACTTCCAGTTCACAAATAAGCGTGGTTACAAGATTACTGTTGAAGGACTCAGCGAGAAATTCAACAAGGAATATTGGAACTACGCTAAACTTATTAGTGGCATATTGCGCTACAGAATGCCTATAGCAAATGTAGTTAAACTCGTTGACAGTCTGCAACTTGAAAATGAGAATATCAACACATGGACATCGGGCGTATCAAAGATTCTGAAGCGATACACTAACGATCCTACTTCTGACACCGAAGAAAAAACAATATAAATTATGCACAGCATTATCCTTAAAGGAGTAAGAATATATGCCTACCACGGCGTTCTGCCTCAGGAAAGGACAGTGGGAGCATATTTCACTATAGACATAAAACTCGATACCGACTTCACAAGAGCCATCGATACCGATGAACTTGAAGGCACTATAAGTTATGCAGATGTGCTCGATGTGGTGAAACGCGAGATGGCAATACCGTCCAAACTAATTGAACATGTGGGCGGAAGAATTGTGAAGGCACTTAAATCCGAGTTTAATAATATAAATAAGGTGTACCTCCGCATAATGAAGGAAAACCCACCTATGGGTGGTGACCTCGAGGGGGCAGGTATAGAAATCATTAATTAAAAACCTAATCTATATGAGTTCAGTACAAACAAACAAAATGACAAATTACCGCTGGGTGATTTGTGCCATGTTGTTCCTCGCTACAACAGTGAACTACATGGACCGTCAGGTTCTTTCTCTCACTTGGAAGGACTTTATTTCAAAAGATTTTAATTGGTCTGATGATGACTATGGTACAATTACTGCCATATTCTCCATCTTCTACGCATTCATCTCTCTCTTTGCAGGTAAGTTCATCGACTGGATGGGCACAAAGAAGGGTTACATCTGGGCTATCGTAATCTGGAGTCTCGGTGCTTGTCTCCACGCTGGTTGTGGTTGGGCAACACTCCACCTCGCAGATACTGGCTGGTTTGGTGATGCCGCTAAGGGAACATTGATGTTCACAGCTATTTCGGTTTACCTCTTCCTCGCTTGTCGTATCGTACTTGCAATGGGTGAAGCAGGTAACTTCCCTGCTGCCATCAAGGTAACAGCTGAATACTTCCCAAAGAAGGACCGCGCTTATGCAACATCAATCTTCAACGCAGGTTCATCAGTTGGTGCACTTGCAGCTCCACTTACTATTCCTATCCTCGCTGCTAAGTTGGGTTGGGAAATGGCATTCATCATCATCGGTGCTATCGGTTTCATCTGGGCTGCTGCTTGGGCATTCATGTATGAGCACCCACATCAGTCAAAGAATGTGAACGATGCAGAGCTTGCTTACATCAACTCTGACGCTCAGACTGAAGAGGAGAAGAGCAATGCAAATGCAGCAGACGAAGGTCCTCAGCTTTCATTCGCAGACTGCTTCAAGCATCGTCAGACATGGGCATTCATCACAGGTAAGGCTCTTACTGATGGTGTATGGTGGTTCTTCCTCTTCTGGGCTCCAGCATACTTCTCAGAACTCGGTTACAAGTCGAGCACTTCTATGGGACAGATGCTTATCTTCGTACTCTATCTTATTGTTACTGTGCTCAGTATCTATGGTGGATATGTTCCAAAGCTCTTCGTGGAAAAGATGGGTATGAACCCATACGCAGGTCGTATGCGTGCTATGCTTATCTTCGCATTCTTCCCAATCTTCGCGATGTTTGCTCAGCCACTTTCTGGCATCAGCGTTTGGTTCCCATGTATCATCATCGGTCTTGCAGGTGCAGGTCATCAGGCTTGGTCTGCTAACCTCTACTCTACTATCGGTGATATGTTCCCAAAGAGTGCTATCGCTACTATCACAGGTATCGGTACAATGTTCGGTGGTCTTGGCTCGTTCCTCATCAACAAGGGTTCAGGTATGCTCTTCACTTACGCAGAAGGTCAGGGTTCAGCATTCTCATTCTTCGGCGTTGAAGGCAAACCAGCAGGTTACATGATTATTTTCTGCTACTGTGCCGTTGCATATCTCATCGCATGGGTTATCATGAAGACTCTCGTTCCTAAGTACAAGCCAATCGCATAAGATTTACATTTTGTAAAATAAATTTGCAATTTGATATACACCAAACAAGGCGTTTCCCGACAAAGGAAACGCTTTTTTCATATATATATAATAATTAATTAACAAAAAGTATTTCAGTTTCATTTATTTTATTTACATTTGCATAAAATTAGAGGTCTGTACAAGGCAAGTAAAGCCTACAGACGATATTTTTTAATGTAGAAAGATTATTAAACAAACCATACAAACAGTAAAAAATGAACGATCAATTTAGTGAAGCTCTACAGCTCATGATTGTCGGCATGCTTACGGTTTTTTGCATTTTGCTTATCGTAATCGTGTTCGGTACTCTCCTCATCAAGCTTGTAAACAAGTATGCACCAGAAGAAGTGCAAACAAAGAAGTCTGTTGCCGCTGTAAACAATGCAGTTCAGCAGGTTGATGCTACAGTCAAGGCAGTTATCGATGCCACAGTAGCTCAAATCACAGGCGGCAAAGGCCGTGTTACAAAGATAACAAAGTTGTAAACAATTAAAAATTTAAGGATAAAAAGAAAATGAAAGAAGTAAAGTTCTCGTTGGTCTTCCGTGACATGTGGCAGAGCGCTGGTAAGTATCAGCCTCGCGTTGACCAGCTCGTAAAAGTTGCTCCAGCAATCATTAAGATGGGTTGCTTCGACCGTGTAGAAACTAACGGTGGTGGTTTTGAGCAGGTAAACCTCCTCTATGGAGAAAATCCAAATAA
>CALBJW010000055.1 GCA_937893145.1 uncultured Prevotellaceae bacterium
CGGCTGTGGCACGAAGAGCACCAGCACGCTGGCGATCGTAGATGTTGCGGAGCATCTGCGAGATTTGCTTGTGACCACCACACATGCGGTCTGCCATCTCCACTTCGGGAAGGTTGAGATACTGGGTTCGATTGCCCAAATCTTCACATGCCGTAGCGTTCTGAATAAATGCAGGATTGGTCACATCAGCTGGAGGAAACCAGAATGCAACATCTGGACGCATAGGCTTCTCCTTGTTTGCCGACTTGGTCTTAACCTGCTTCTGCCACTCAACAAGCTTGTTCAGTTCCACTTCGTCGTGCTGACGGAAATCGCGGCAAACTGCTTCCACAATATTTGACAATTGTCCCTTGTTACCACCACTTTCTGCAACGAGATTGGCCATCATGCCGCATGGTTCCTTCCAAGTGAGGTCGGGATACTGAAATTCTGCACCGCTCATATGTGCGCCAAGAATAGGGAAAAACATAGGAACGAGGGGGGCATGCATGTCTTTTGATGCCTGTGAGAGGAGCAATTTGATGCATTCCAAGCCTTTTCCGAGGTTAGGCATGGCTGGTGCAGAAGGTATTGTAATGTCGTAAATCATTGATTTATTGCCTTTTAGATAAAAGTTGATTTGTAGAATCTTCCAATTCCAGTTCTTCCAATTAATTTTTTGAGGTATCGCACCCTTTGTATATTATATATAACTATTTAATTATTAATAAGTTATAATGTCTTAAAAGGGGGTTTTGCAAATTAATTGTCCTTTAAAAAAACTGGAAGAACTGGAATTTGGAAGATTTAGTAATTTGTATCACACTAAACTTGCTTCTTCTCCAAAGCCCTTAGAGTCCGAACTCCTGTTCGAGGAGGAGGTTGTCGAAGATGGCGTGTACCTCGAGGAGGAAGTTCTGGCGAGTGGCAAGTTCGGCAGGGAGGATAATCTTCACCGTGTGCTTCATGCCTCCAGGGCTGGAGGTGAGGCGGCCGTAGATGCTCTCGGCGAGGAGGATGCTGCGAGGCTGAGGGTCGGGACTTGGTGTCGAGTCCTTGATGAGGACATCACCGTTGGTTACTACTTCTACCTGTGTTTCGCCCTTGACAGGGACGAGCTTCACCGCGTGCTTGAGCGGGAATTCAATGATTTTCTTTGTCATTGTCTTGATGTTGATTTTGCGAGCGGAAACATTCTTGATTCTTGTGCACTTTACCCGGGAATATCCTCTCGAAATGGTTCAACTCAAGGTGAATAAACTGTTTGTCTTTCGACGGTGCAAAGGTAGGGAAGTTACGAAAAAAAAGGAGTTTACTAAACTCAAGTAAATAGTTTAGTAAACCCCAAGAATATCATTATTAATGTATTATGCGTATTTCACTTGCTTCTGCGCCTCGCAGCTTCAGTGAGAATCTGGAAAATCTGCATTTCGCCGCCTCGCTGGCGAAGCGAACTGAGTGCCTGGAGCGGATGCTTCTGGTCGTACCCGAAGATGTAGCACATCAGGCACATGAAGTCCTCCTTCGACATAGGCGCAGCGGTGGTTTTCCTCTCCACCATCACATCGTACATGGTGGAGAAAAGTGACAGGGCATTTTGTTTCATGTTCTCCTTCAGGCGCAGACCGTCCTTCGCCTTTAGGAAGAGTGCCTTCGCATTCTCGCGCAGTTCGTCCACGATGGCACCTATGGTTTGTCCCCTCTTCATCGCAGTTTCAGCCGTCTGCGCCATCTTCTCCAGAGCCTCACGCATCAACTCCTCCGCCTCCTTCATCTTCACTTCTGCCTCGCTCTTCAACTGTTCAGCCTCCTGGCGTATCTTGAACGCTTCTTCGAGCATACCGCGGGCAAACTGATTGGCGGTCTCTGCCTTCGTCTTCAGTTCTTGAATCTCTTTGCGCTGGAAGTCTATTGTGGCTTGTTTCTTCGTATTTTCAGTCCTCAAGTTTGCGATGTCATTGTTCAGTCCTTGAACTTGAATCTTCATGTTGAGCCAGTTTTGGGCAATAGTATTCTGACATCTAAGTTCCTTATAATCATCCCCATACCTTGACCTCCAGAATGCACGCATGGCACGAACCTCATCTGTGTCCGTGCCTTCAATCTCGGCGTATGCTGCCACTATTTCGTCTTCAGAATACCTTTTGCCCACCATCTTCCGACTATCGTTTTTTTTGCGTGAATTCTACCTCCATATGCCCATCCTCGATGCGCTCTATCTGTGCTTTTCAATTCGGGTGTGCAAAGTTAAAACAAAAAGTGATAAGAATAAAAATTCTCACCACTTTTTATATCCAAAAATATGTTAAATTCGTTTTAGTGCATAAATCAAGTTGCAAATGCTATTTTATCACTTGATTTGCAAGGCAAAAGTACACTTTTATTTTCAGGTAATAATATACTTGTTGGCACGAACATTTTGAGAAATGTTCTAAACTGAAAGAAATTAAAAAAAATTAAAAGAAATTTTATCCAGAAATTATATTTCACAAAGAGTTAATTTCTGACCAAGCATCTTTGATGCGGTAATTTCTTTTAATTTCTTTCAGTTTAGGAGCCCGTATAGGACTCCGTGCCAACAAGAATATCGTTTCCTTTATTTTTATTCCTCCAAATATTCGTAAAAAAAACACAAGAGTATATCGGGTACTCTTGTGGTGATGTTATTTATCCGTTCTTTTTCAATACTCTAAATATTGTTACTATATAGATGCTTTTTGAGGTGAAGTAATATATGATTTTGTATTTGGGATGCGCTACAAAACTATAATACTTTATTCTGCGAGATGTCTTGCCGGAATATGGTTTGCCTATAGTTGGCATTTGTGATAGAGTGTTTACGACTTCTTGTATTCCTTGAAGAAAATGGCATTCAGCAGTATATCCCATATTTTCTTCATACCATTGGGCAATGGTCTCAACTCTTGACAATGCTCGCTTTTTCCAGATAACCTTTAATGCATCCATCTTGAGAAAACACGGTTCACTTCTGCTTGTGTCGCATTGCCACTATTCATGGCTAATTCTATTTCGCTATCTATCTCTTCTTCTGTTATAGAACAGGGCATAGCCGTATCATCCAATATCGAAAGACACTGGTAGAGTTTGTCCTTGTTGTTTGAAAGGCTGGCTCTTGATATTACAGCTTCTCTTAATTGAGATATGGAACCAGACAACATGGGTTCTTCTGCTTTCATAGATTCATCATCGATATTGATGATATCTTCGTAGTTCATAATGCCTATTGTTTTATAATTGGTGCAAAAGTACACATTTATTTTTATTCCTCCAAATATCAAGGCACAAAAAATGCCACCAACTTTATTTGGTGGCAATTAGTGGATAATCAGAGGGTCTGCAGAGCCTTGACCTCAGTAGGGGCGCTGTTTGTAAGGCTGGTTATGTTCCAGTCGTAGAACGAGATAGGAGTGGTGATGACGTGGGCTTTACCGTATGGCTTTACACCTGCAATAACGACAAGGTAGTGACCAGTTTCGGTAAATGGTTCTTCACTATCTGCCTGTGTTTGAGTGATTTTTCCCTTAAAGGTTTGTCCTACAAATGCTCCCATACTTGCTACAGCATTCATCAAATTGTTGAAGGTGAAATTTATTTGGTCATGTTGCGCACTGAATTCCTGGAAAATTCCATATTCTTTGAGCTGAGCTGGGCTGAACACAGCGAACACGTATTCCTCTGAGTCGATGGATGGGGTGATGGTGAAAGCGTCATTAGTGCATTCAAATGCGAAACTCATGTCAACAGGGGTAACATCTCCAGGACCTCCATTGACTGAGACTGTGAACTTCTCGATGGTGAATCCTCCAACTGAAAGCCAAACTTTCATTTTTCCTCCATTAACCTCATCTTCTACCTCACCTCTTTTCACAACACTTGCCACGAGGACATAGTCGTCATCTGGCAGATTATCTATTGTTTTAACGCCAACAAAGAGACTGTCTTCATACATTGATCTTGCAATCTTGAAGTACCCCTCTGGGGTATCGACTTTCTCGCCCATAATTTGAGCGAATGCTTGAATCTCCTGAGAACTGAGAAGGGCGCATAAATACTCTCGATCGAGTTCACTTGGTGTTACCTTTACGCTGTTGCCGTTTACTTCCACCTCGAACTTCATACCTTTTTCAAGGTCATCTTCTTTTGAACATGATGTGAAAGACAATGCACTCACCATTACAAGTGCAAGGATGTAATAAAATTTCTTCATTTTTTAATAAAAAAATATGATTAATAAATAGTGAGTTAGTTCAATACAACTCCCAAAAAACTGGGCAAAGGTACACATTATGCCAATAATATCAGACATGGAAAGGCACTTTTTTTCAAGCCAAAACTAAAAAATGACGTTTTGCACGGTCTTCAGTCCTTCTATGGACGTTTTGCACGGTGGTAGAATGAAGAGTGAAGAGTGAAAAACTTCTCTTGCACCAAAGCGGTAGCTTATCGCGTAGCGCTTTCGAGCCCGATGAGAAAGAAATTTTTGACTCTTCACTTTTCACTTACAAGCTGAGCTTGCGAAACTTGTATATATTAGTGACGCTGACGACGGACGCTGACTCTTGCACTTGAGGAACCGGAGGATGAGGAACCGGAGTTCGACTTCTCCTTCTTCTTGGTGGCGGCACGCTCTGGACGGGTGCCTCGTGAGTTGGCAGTCACGGTCTTCTTTGCGGCTGGCTTCTTGGCGTTCTTGGCTGCCTCGATGCTGTCCTTCTTGGCGATGGCTGCCGAGTCAACTGGTTCGGTCCATATATGCTCCTCGAAGTCCTTCATCTCCTTCTCGATGCGGTTCTGGGCACGGACTGTGGCTGGGTCGGGAGCAGGACGGTTGGCTACCTCGACGCTGTCGGCAAGCATCTGCATGAGGGACTTGCCCTGCATGTTGGTTGTCATGTAGATGTCGCCCTTGTAGTGGTTGGTAGAGAAGAAGTCGTCCATCGACATGCGGGCTGCGTTGTTGACATTGCTGACCATGAGCATGTGGTTGCTGAGGTAGGTCTTCACATCGTCGTACTTCACCCAGAACATTGGCGACTTTGAGGCACTGAAGGAGAAGTCGTTCGACATCTCGATGAGTGGACAAAGGGCTGTGATACGCGAATGGTATGTGGCGGTGTTCTGGTCGTAGTAGCTCGACTCCTTGACATAGAAAGTCTTGACCTCTGCCGAAGGAATGTCGCTGTCCTCCACCTTGATGGTGTTGCCCGCAGTCTCGTAGTAGATGCTGTAGTTCTCGCACATCTCCTTGAAGTGGAGGCGGTTCTCTGGCGAGAAGTCCTCACGACCTGAGTTGAGGTCAATCTTGTATGCAGGAATCTTGCCGGCATTGAGAAGCTTGAAGAGGAGTGTGAAGAGGTTCATCTCATTGCCACGAGCCTGGATAGGATAGTAGAGGGCTGCGTTCTCGTCCTGTGTGAGGTCGAGAGAGCGGTATATGTCGCGACGCCAGATTGGGTCCTCTGGCACATCTACTGCTGTAGGGAACATGAGGTCGGCACGCGATGTGGTTGTGGCATTAGTGTTTGTTCTTCTTGCTGCTGTGGTGGTGTTACGACCATTCTGCACACGGCTCTTCTGTGGCTGTGCGTTTGCTACGAGAACTGAAAAGCTAAATACAAATAATGAGATTATGAAAGAAAGCTTGTTCATATCGTTTACCTTATTAATTAATAATAACTTCGACAGGGCTTGTCAATGTACGTTCGATACCATCAGGACCAACAACTCGGATGCTACTGATGTTGAAGAGTTTGCCTCGATTGAGAGAGCGAATCTTTGCCACCTGACTTGGTGTGAACGAAGCGCCGTTGCTTGCCTCTGGCACTACGTTGCCCATGTTATCGACAAAGTAGGTCTGGAAACCAAGCACCTTGAACGAGATGTCGAGGATGCCATCGTCGATGGCGGCACCTATGCCACCTGCCGACATGATAGCCTGCTTTGAGATTCGTCCACCCTTGAAACGGGTTGTGTTGCCCTTTGAATCGGTATATTGAATGTAACCTGTTGGGTCTGGAAGTTTGCGCACATGGAAGGTGAACTTACCCATCTCCTGCTGGCGGCCCTCATTCTCGGCGGTAACGGTGAAGGTCACATCTTCGCCTACCTTGGAAGGGACTGCCACATAGTCGCCATTGCCCTTCTTGGTGAGTGAACCGTTGGACATGGAGAGGTTGACCTTGTTGATTGGCACACCCGGAACGCTGACGCTGATTGGGTTCTGATAACCTGCATAGAGCATGTTCATCATTGTGGCAGACACGGTGGCTGATGGTTCGACTACGGTGTATGGTTGTGTGAACTCGCGGCGAATCATGTCGCCATTACCATTGCGCATCTGGATATATCCCTTGAGGGTGAAGTCGCCTGTAGAACCGCAGACGGTCTCGTAAACGCCATTTGAGGACTTGAGCAATGTGTTGCCCACATAGATGTCAGGACGCTGTGTGGTATCGACTGCTGCCATGACGATGCGTGCGGAGAACTTGCCACCACGAACGACGGTCTGGGCATTAGGAATGACAAACGCACTAATCTGGTTGACACGGATATCCTTGACGTCGATGTTCGACACGAGCTGATGGAGGATTTCTCCTTCGGCATGACGGAGGTCGGTCTGAATCTTGGTGAGGAGTGTGACGGCAGCAACGACAGGTGTGTTCTCGAACATATATTCCTGCCAGTTCTTGCCGAGAGCCTGTGCCTTGAGTGGCACTTCGGTAGAGAGGTTGTTGCTGATGATGCGCTGCTGAACAGTATCGTTGACCATCTTCAACACCTTTGAACGGAACACATCAATAGCCTCCTTGAGTTTTTCGCCCTGACCAACTGCAGGGGCGAGCATGACATGGGTTGATGCTTCAAGGTTGTCGCGGTTCTTGATGTTCATGATGTCAGCATCCTCGCCATCTGCCTCACGCACGATGTTCCACTTCAGTTCCTCGACAAGATTGTAGAGGGAGTCGGACATGGAGTGTACGTTCTTGGCACGAGTGTACCACTCGCGAGTCTTCTCTGGATTCTGCTTCATAGCCTCCTCGAGAGTGGCGAAGATTGCTTCGTTCTGTATGGATGAGTTTTCCTTTGAGCGATTGAGTCCTTCATCGACAAGCTGGAAACCATTCAGCACGTCGCTCGACACGTTCATGGCAAGCATAGCCATGAGCACGACGTACATTAGGTTGATCATCTTCTGACGAGGGGAAAGTTTCTTTCGTATCACCTTAATTGGGAATTAAAAATTAAGAATTAAAAATTAAAATTTAGTAATTAAAAAAATTAAACTTTAAGAACTAAAAATTAAGATTTATCAAGCAATTTTCATCTTTAATGCTTCGACCATCTTAGCATATACCTCATTGAGTTCCTGGAGCTGAGAAGCGAGCTTCTTGGTCTGCTCGTTGACATCGTCGATAGTAGCGGACTGAGTGCCAACAGACTTGAGCTGGAGTTCGTAGAAGCGGTTGATGCCTGTGAGGGTACGGTTCATTGTCTCCATCTCCTCCGAGTCGCGAGTGAGTCGAGCCGACTGTTCTGCCACCTGACGAAGCACATCTGTGAGTTCGTTGAGCTGTTCTACATACTTCATTGTAGCCTCCTGCATCTCTGGTGTCATGCCGCGGAACTGTGGCGAACTGAACACAGGAGCTGTAGAGATGTTCTCTGCGAGTTCGGCAGCGTTGACGATAGTGACTGGAGTAGGTTCGGATGCACCAGCGATAGTGACTGGAGTAGGTTCGATGGTAGCACCACCCTCAGCACTGGCACCACCAAGTGATGCCGCAGCATTGGCAAGAGCATTGGCAGTCTGCTCGGATATGCCTGCTCCACCACCAACCACGACTGGTCCAGCAGCCGAATTGGCAGCAGCCTGAGCGAGTGCTGCGGCTGTCTCCTCCGAGATGGCAGAACCACGAAGCTCTGCATCTGGGATCACATCGCCATAATCGTCGATTGCCTCCTGAGGCTCGAAACCTGCAAGGAAGAACACCAAGACCTCAGTACCCATACCAAGGAAGAGGAAGAAGTTTGCTCCCGCGAGGTGGGTGAGTTTGAAGAGGGCACCCAAGATAACGATTGATGCACCCCAGCTATATGCATAATTCAGAAATGTCTGTCCCTTCTGACTGCGAAGGAAACGCTGAATGCCTGAATACTTATTCTTTTTCTTTGCCATAATAAGGACCTACCCCCTAAAGACCCACCCCTGCCCTCCCTGAAGGGAGGGAGTAGAATGAATCAATATCCCCGAGGGTAAAAGGGTTTTTAATTATTCTTATTTTATAAATGTATTTACTTTATCACGCTCCGTTTATCCCACATTCCTCTCCCCTCCCTCACAGGGAGGGGTTGGGGGTAGGTCTGCAGGTTGCGGGGCTGTTGGTAGGTCTGCTTACTTCTTCACCCTACCAGCTGTTCCCACCTGACTTCTTACGCAGCGGAAACCGATGAACGAGCGACCTACATTCTGGAACTCGGAAGTACGCCATGCACTCTTGATGAAGCTCTCTGGGTCCTTCCACGAACCACCACGAACGGACTTCTTCTTCAGGGCGTAAGGGTCTTCCTTAGCAGCGTTGTACGAGAGTTCTGGGTTCATGTCCGACATGGAAAGCACACCTGCCTCTGTGTAAACGGTGCTTGTCCACTCTGCCACATTACCAGCCATGTCGTAGAGACCATTGGAGTTGGCACTATAGATACCCACCTTCGAGGTGATGAGGTTGCCATCGATGGTATAGTTACCACGGTCTGGCTTGAAGTTGGCGTAGAAACATCCCTTGTCACTCTTCACGCCTTCCTGGTTCCAAGGCAGTTCGTTGCCCTCCTTACCACGAGCGGCAAATTCCCACTCTGCCTCAGTTGGGAGACGATAGCGCTGGATGAACTTGGCATCGGCACCGAGTCCCTTGAGAAGGAAGTCTGTACGCCAGTTGCAGAATGCGTTTGCCTGTTCCCAGTTGACACCAACTACAGGGTAGTCGTTGTAGTTAGGATGAGAGAAGTAGAGACGAAGGTACTGCTCGTTCTCCGCATTCTGGAAGTCGTTAATCCAACATGTAGTGTCAGGATATATATTAACAATGTATGTGTTCACGAAGTCCCACATTGAAGAGAGAGGACGAGTGATTGTCTCGCGATGTATCATGCCCTCATCATCAACGTATGCTGTGTCCTTAGAAATCATCACCACCTCGTTAGGGTCAATCTGAACGTCTGTGTTGAGGTTTCTACGGCTCCAGTCGATGTGCTCCTTCTGGTCGAGACGGTACTTACGGCGTGCTGCCATAGCATAGTCAAAGACCTCGTAGCGATAGTTCATCTGACGGGCATCGAGCATCTTCTCGCCTGTGAAAGGATGAGTGTAATAGACCGACTCAAGAGCACGCTGCTGGTCCTCGTCTGGGTTGCGCCAAGGGATAGACTTGCTCCAGTTGAGGTGTGGCTTGATAGGGTCGCCATTCTTGTCCTCCTCAATCTTGAAGGACTCATCGCCTCCGTATGCTGGGTCGGCAAGGCGCTCACGAATGATAGAGTCGCGAACCCA
Organism: uncultured Prevotellaceae bacterium; assembly: GCA_937893145.1. Lineage (GTDB taxonomy): Bacteria > Bacteroidota > Bacteroidia > Bacteroidales > Bacteroidaceae > Minthosoma. Next base: position 9,548 of record CALBJW010000055.1, read on the forward strand.
GTTCACGAACTGACGATACATGGAGTTGGTCACCTCCTTCTCGTCCATCCAGAAAGCATCAACACTGATGTCGCGTGAAGGCATCTTCTTGCCCCAAAGACTGTCGGTTGTTTCTGTACCCATCTTGAGCGAACCACGCTTTACAAGTACCATTCCGTATGGGGCTGGTTCGCTAATAGCTGTACCACCAGCACCAGTCACTTCACCTCCCTGAGCTGAACTGCCTCCCTTAGCGGAGAAGCACGATGCTACGGAAAGCGAAACGGCTAACAAACATATTAAAAATGTAAGTTTCTTCATATTTATTGATATTTCATTCAGTTTATTATGTTCTTAATACTTTGTGTTGACTTGACCATGATGCATTATGCATTTCACTACAACCATCTTACACACTTATGCAGATTACGTCCCTTCTTGAAGAGATCGAGTTCTGTCTGGTATCCAAGCACAAGCTCGTGTGTACCGTTTATCAGATTGATGCCCGAGGTGTACATCTGGTATGAGTACCCGAGAGAAACTCCGTGGAAGACACCTCCTACCATGAATGTTGCGGAAGTCTTTGGACTGTATCCCAAACCGAAGAATAGTTTTTTCTCCTCGTACTGATACGCCACCTTGCACTGTATGTCCTCGCGCCACGACTTGAGGTCGGTATGGAGCATAAAGGAGGGCTGTAAATATACAAACGTATTTTTTACTCGGATATTGCATCCAGTCATAAAATAATATGACCTTGGGATGGAAACTTCGTATTTTTCGCTCATTACGAGCGTTGGAGCAAGCAGATGCATCGAAGAAATGCCCGCCCAGAATCGTGGATGATAGTAATAGATACCAGCCATGAGGTCGAGTTGCTGACCATCTACGGCAGATGTAGGGAAGGCTGGGTCGCTCTTGTCGTCGAGTTCCACATCGCTCGCATCAATCGACTCACGAAGCAGACCAGCCTGAACACCCACGGCTAACCTACCCTTCTTGCCAAGCTTCAGGTTGTAGGAATAGTTGGCTGCCACCTTCATGGTACTGAACATACCAATCTTGTCGCTCATGAGACTGATACCTCCACCATGTCGAGGCGAGAGGAAGTAGATTGGGCAGTCGCCTCCGATATACATTGTTCCTGGTGCATTGTCGAATCCCAAGAACTGCATCGAGTAGGCTGCATTCACATTCAGCTTGCCTTCGGTACCCGAAACGGCAGGATTATAATACGACTTTAGGGCTGTATAGTCCGAAAACTGCACATCCCACTGAGCCTTTGAGCCCTGTACTAAGGCCACCAAAAGCAAAATAATCGCTAATAATCGACGCGTCATCACCTTTTTAAACTAAAAAATGTGTTTTTTATTGTGTTGAACAGCAAAAAAATGCTTTAAAAAAGTTTGAAGGTGCCGAAACTCACGTTCAGGCACCTTCCCATAGTCATAAATGTATTAATCCAATGTATAAATGAAATGGTACAATAGTGTGTATGAAAAAAATCTTTATTTCTATTTTTGTCCCTATTAAATGTAATCGATTGTGATGTGGGGATATTAGAATCCACCACCGCCGAATCCGCCACCAGGACCTCCGAAGCCACCGCCAGGACCACCAAAACCGCCTGGTCTGCCAAAGCCTCTATTGCCATCTGGTCTGCCTTCCATTCCGCCCATGCCGGCACGTCCTCTTTGTGGGACAATAACCTGATAAGCCTGAACAGGAGTGAGGAATTCGAGGAACTTAGCGTAGTATTCCTTGTCAACAGCGAGCTGAGCCTCTGTTCTCTGGAACTGCTTCTCTACGAGCTCCTTTGCCTTTTCGTCGGTCAATGTCTTCAAGTCAACAGCTTCTTCCCTTTCGTTCTGCCCCTTTGGATTGGCAGCATTCTGGCGAGCTGTCTGATAGTCGAGGTAAAGAACTGTGAAGAGGTCCTTCTTTTCATCATCAAGTTTCATCTGCTTTGCCAATCTCTCGGCATTGCGATTGAACATCTCTGTTGGATCAAAACGCTGCTGACGACGACCTTGACGCTGGTTGTCCTGTGCAGACATTGTCAATGAAACAATGCAAAGTGCCAAACTTGCGATGATAAATTTTATCTTCATATTTTCACCTTTACGATTAGACATTATGTTGGTTTGACCATGCAAATGTAAAAAGGTTTAATCGATTATGCAACTTTTTTTGAAAAAAATTATTTTGCAGTCAAATGAATCTCCATTATTGCCTTGTACTCCTTACCATTTTTGTCGGTATAGATAACAGCTTCACGGACAATGTATGTCTTTCCCTTAACCAATCTGTCTGGGTACTGACCTATGCGCAACTCGTATGTGTTTGCATAAATCTTTGTGTAGATAGCAGATGTTCCGCCAAAGGTGGTCACGTTTCCTGTCGTTGTGAACCAGTGGCCGAATGGGGTGTCTGTATCGGAGATGGTCTTTGAGTTTGTTTCTGTAGTGAGATTAGCATTAAGACCTGCGATGCGAACGTATGGATAAGTGGTCTTCTTTCCACAGACCGCAGCCTTGAGCTGTGCTGTAGAGACTCCGAGAGCCTGACTCATGGCATCCATGTCGAGCGGAGCACTAACATAGTTCCAGTTGTTGCCTGCCACGATGCTTGTGTTCACAACTACGGTTGTGTCCTTGCGTTCGTAGTCTTCTGGAAATTCACCGTAAGTTTTGTTTGCACCTAAAGGACTTGTGCCTTCAAACTTTACGGCGTATGGCCACTGCTCATCATTAGTGTCGTATGATGATGACGCTATACCACTTGTCCATGCGTGTGACCAGTACTTTGTTGGAGCACCCATAACCACGAGCCACATATTGACACACTTTTCTGGCACCGTGATGCTCACTTCGCCTTCCTTGTCGGAACATGGGTCGGAATAGACGCGCTTTCCATCGGAGCAATATGCCACGAGACCATATCTCCAGCCTGCATACTGAGGATATACAATCTTGTAGCCTTCACATTCTGTAAGTCCCTTGAAGTTAACCTTCACGACTGTTCCCGCTGCTGGCACCTTCAGAGGGTTGGCATTGTATCCGTAGTTCTGAGGACAGAAGTTTGGGTCAACAATCCAATAGTCGTTGTCACCATTGAGGTACTTTGTCTTGATAGCATTTGAAGGGTCGATAAGACGCTGAGGTTCGTTGCCAATCTTTGCCTTGCCATAAGAGCGAACAGCATCAATATCAATACTTGCGAGGTGGGCAAATGCCTGGTACATCTCATCGCCAAACGACTGTTCGTCAAGTTCGAAGATTCGCATATAAGCTTGAGTTGGGTCTTCTGGCTTCTTCGATTCGCGCCACACTCTGCCGACTGTGTTCATGCCATGAAGTTGGCACCAATAGTCCTGATAGTAGCAGCTTGTATATCGGATGTCCTCATGGTGGATATTCAAGTGATGCTTAGTGAGATACTGCTCGTAATATTCGCCATCAGAGTACTGGTACTGAGGATACACCTTATATGCCTGCCAGTTGGCACAGTCTTCCCACCACTCATTATCGCGACCTGTACCGATTCCGTAGTTCAAGCCGTGAGTAGATCCGAGGTCGGCACTGACGAGATACTGGAATGTATGACCAATCTCGTGAGCGAGGGTATGTCCATTGCGGGCTGTTGCGGCACGAGGGGTACAGTGGAACACACCAATCTTGCTTGCCACAGAAGTCTTTGTTGTTCCTGTTCCGTAAGTATAATATGTGGCATCAGTACCACTACCATCAGCACGCCAAGAGTCTCCTGCTCCGTTCCAACCATTCTTCACGATAAACATCTCAATCTTGAGTTTGTCGGTCTTCGACTTGCCCGGTTCAAGGAATCCGAGTTTTTCCACATAGCATTTCCAGATGTTCTCTGCCTGCTTCAACATGGTGTTGACATTACAGGTATATCCATCGTATGAGATGTTGCCAGTGGAAGTCTTAGTCAATCCATTTTCCCAGAAGATGACAAAATGCTCCGATTCGGCAGAACGCTGGAAACAGAACTGCGAAGTCTCTTTTGTGAAGTCGCAGTTGTAATAAGTAGAAGAGCGTGCAAGACCTCGTTCTGGTGTGCCAAAACGATATACGCCATCTGTGCGGTAAGTCTTTACAAGTCCAGATGTAGTACCTGATGTTGGGTTATATCTGAATCTCTTCATCGACGTCACACCAAACTCAATGGAGTCGATTGCCGAGATGTCAATCAACTGGTTTTCAATGAAACGGTCATTAAACTGAAACCATATATTGTCGGGCTTCTGTGCAAAAGCTGAGGTAGCACTAAACAAGCACAAAGCACATGTTGCAAGTATTGCGAGATATATCTTTTTCATGTTTACTTCTGCACCTTTATCGAACTACTACCAACGCTGATGATGTAAGTGCCTTTCTGCAAGCCACTCATGTCAACTGCGGCATATCCTTCTGTGGTTGAGATAGGAGCCTTCACTTCTGTTCCGTTCACAGCAAACACCTTTACGGCCTTTCCCTTTGCTGCACCCACGACTATAGTATTGCCATCGTACTTGATGCTACTTTTTGCAAGAACATTCTCGATGGCATTAGGGTCATCTTCGTTTGAGATATAGAAATTCTTTATGCCCGAAAATTCGTAAGTATCGGCATTCACCACTACCTTATCATCAATAAATCGCATAATAGGATTTGTTTCTCCTCCGAGAAGATAATATACAAGTGTGCCATCACTCAAAGTGAACACTACACTCTTTGCCGACGCCATGCAAACCGACGCCAACACAATCATTAAGGTAACAAGTCTTTTCATAATAGTTTTGGTTTAATATTAAAAAGATAAATGCTAAACACCACCCTATCCTCAGGGAGATGTTTAGCAATTCATTATTTCTGTTTTCTAAGATTCCATACATTCACTCCGAACCATAATGCAGCCACGAAACAAACCACAGCAGCAAGAGTGAAGAATGTCACGTTAGGGTCGCCATCAGGCAGAGCAGTAGCCATCCATGCACTTGCAGCTCCTGCGATGATAACGAAGACTGTCGAAACCGACATCATTATGAGTTTAATCTTTTCCATATATTACTTGTTCAGTTTCCAGCTCCAACCGTCCTTTGTGTCCTTAACCTCAAAACCAAGAGCTGCGAGGTTGTCACGGATAAGGTCGCTTGTAGCCCAGTCCTTATTAGCCTTTGCCTTTGAACGCTGTTCGAGAAGCATGTCAACAACCTTGCCGAATGCCTCTTCACGAGCATCACTACCACCACCGTTGTTGCTTGCACTTGCAGCAGCACCAGCCTTGATACCCATGATGTCGAACGCAAACATCTGGAACACTGACTTCAATGCCTCAAGTACATCAGCTGTGATTGTCTCCTTCTTGTCAACGATAGAGTTGATGACCTTTGTTGCCTCGAAGAGGTTAGAGATGACGATAGGTGTGTTGAGGTCATCGTTCATGGCATCGTAGCACTTTTCCTTGATTCCATTTACCCACTCCATAGTCACTGTACCCTTATCGGCAGGAGCGATATTCTGAAGGTTCTTCCATGCATCAAGCAAACGCTCAAGTCCCTTCTCGGCAGCCTGAAGTGCTTCGTTTGAGAAGTCAACTGTAGAACGATAATGAGCCTGAAGGATGAAGAAACGGATAACCATAGGTGCATATCCACGCTCAAGACGCTCGTGTTCTCCTGCAAAGAACTGAGGAAGAGTGATGAAGTTGTTGTATGACTTACCCATCTTCTGACCGTTGATGGTAATCATATTGTTGTGCATCCAGTATGTCACCATCTGGTCACCCTGACTTGCCACAGCCTGTGCAATCTCACATTCATGGTGTGGGAACACAAGGTCGAGCCCTCCACCGTGAATATCGAAGTGGTCGCCAAGATACTTTCTACCCATAGCAGTACACTCACAGTGCCATCCTGGGAAACCATCGCTCCAAGGACTTGGCCAACGCATGATGTGTTCTGGCTGTGCTGCCTTCCAGAGTGCGAAGTCTGCCTGGTTCTTCTTCTCACCTACTCCGGCAAGTTCACGACTTGCGTCCTTGATATTCTCAAGTGAACGACCTGAGAGAATGCCGTACTTATGTGCCTTGTCGTACTTCTCTACATCGAAATACACAGAACCACAGCTCTCGTAAGCGAAACCATTGTCGAGAATCTGCTGAACAAGCTGCTGCTGCTCGATGATATGACCAGAAGCATGAGGTTCGATAGATGGAGGAAGACATCCGAGCGCATCCATTGCCTCATGGAAACGGTTTGTGTAGTACTGAGCTATCTCCATTGGCTCCAACTGCTCAAGGCGTGCCTTCTTTGCAATCTTGTCCTCGCCCTCATCGGCATCATGCTCGAGGTGGCCCACATCTGTGATGTTGCGCACATAGCGAACCTTATAGCCAAGATGCTTCAGATAACGGAAAACAATATCGAATGTGATTGCTGGACGAGCATGTCCAAGGTGAGCATCGCCATATACTGTTGGACCACACACATACATGCCAACATTTGGGGCATGGAGTGGCTTAAACACTTCTTTCTTTCGAGTAAGCGTATTGTAGATGTAAAGTACCTGTTCCATATATGATTTTATTTTTACCTTATTAATATATTGAAATTTCGTGCAAAGGTACAACTTCTTTTCTTAATTTCAATAACTTTTATAAAAAACTTTGTATCTTTGCAAAAAGAAACAAAATATCATATATGCACATAGTTATTGCAGGAAATATAGGTTCAGGGAAGACCACACTCACAGGTATGCTTGCCAAGCACTATGGTTGGGAAGCACGATACGAGTCGGTCACCAACAACCCATATCTCGATGATTACTACAAAGATATTGGCAGATGGTCGTTCAATCTTGAGGTTTTCTTCCTAAAGGAACGCTTTAAGGATGTGATGCAGATTGCCCAATCGGACAAGACCATAGTGCAGGACCGCTCCATCATGGAGGGCGTGTATGTCTTCACGGCAGGCAATCATGAGATGGGCAATCTTTCGGACCGCGACTACGACACTTACATCTCACTCTTTGAACAGATGATGGATGTGGTTAAGCAACCAGACCTCATGGTTTACTTGCGTTCTTCTGTGCCTCATCTCGTAGCTAACATTCAAAAACGAGGACGAGAATATGAGCAAAGCATGAAGATTGACTACCTCACAGAACTCAACGAGCGATATGAAGACTTCGTACTGAACAAGTACAAAGGACCAAAGATAATCATCGAGAAGGATGAACTCGACTTCCTCAACAATCCGAAGGACTTCATTCACATCACCAATGCCATCGACTCCCGTCTCTTTGGACTTTTCAAATAAATGTTTAACGGTTTAACCGCTTCGCTGGTTAATAGTTTAACAAGCAAAGCATACTCTCTCACCCTATTAAACCTTTCAACCCTTAACCCCCTTAAACCCTTTATAATATGCACATCGCAATAGCCGGAAATATAGGTTGTGGTAAGACAACCCTCACAAAGATGCTTGCCAAGCGTTATGGATGGACTCCTCGCTTCGAACCAGTTGACAATAATCCTTATCTCGCAGACTACTACGCCGATATGGCTCGCTGGTCATTCAACCTTCAGATTTACTTCCTCAGCAAACGTTTCAAGGAAGTGGTTGAGATTAGCAAGAGTAAGGATTACATCATTCAGGACCGCACCATCTTTGAGGACGCACGTATCTTTGCTCCTAATCTTCACGAAATGGGAATGATGTCGGACCGCGACTTCCAAAACTACACAGAACTCTTCGACCTCATGATGAGTCTGGTAAAACTTCCTGACCTCATGATATACATCCGCAGCGACATCCCAAACCTTGTCAACCAGATTGGCAAGCGTGGTCGTGAGTTTGAACAGAGTATGCGACTCGACTACCTCAAAGGACTTAATGACCGCTACGAATCATGGATTTCAACCTATCCTGGCAAACTCATCATCGTAAACGGAAACGAAACGAAGTTTGAGCAGAACCCACAGGATTTCCAGAAGATTACCAACAGGATTGACGCTGCCCTCTTCGGTTTGTTCAACGAATAGAGGAGCAATTAATTTTACGAATAGAGAAATACTTAATTATAATAGAGAAATACTTAATTGTATAAAAACAGAAAAGGAGAAAGCCCTAATAGGACTCTCTCCTTCTTTTTTATATGTAATAACCTTGAGAGTTATTACTTGATGCGTACACCTACAGTGTTGTACATTTTGCCATCCTTAACGATAACCATCTGTCCGTTCTTGATGAACTTGCCATCCTTAACTTCAGACTTGATGCTGTCGATTCCGACTGCTTCGTCAATCTTGTGCTTGTAAACACCATATACATTGATTTCCTGACCAGCAGAGAACCAGCTAATCATGGTAATCTCAGCGAGTTTGCCATCTGTGATTCTCAAGTCGTCGTCCTCTGCAAATACATACTTGTACTCTGTTACGCCTGCTGGGATTTCAACACACTTGTTGTCGTGTGCCCAGAATGCGATGCGGAATGCACCTGTAGCAACTGGTTCAGAGAACTTGATAACGATGTAGTCACAGTTCTCAACATCTACATTCAACATCTTGAACTGTACAGTAACGCCATCACCTGATGTGTACTTAGTAGTGTGGATGTTCTCGTTGACTTCCTTCTTGCAAGCCATGTTCTGGTCTGCATCAATAGTCTGAGCAATCTCAATGAGACCTTCCTCAAGAACTACCTCTGGTTCCTTCTCGATAACCACCCACTTAGCAGCAACAGCTTCGTTTGGATTGCCTTCTTCATCTACGAATGTGCCTTCTGGAATCATGAGAACGTATGTGCCAGGAGCTGTGAAGAAGTCCTTACCAGAAGCCAAGAAGCTGATAGAAGCTTCGCCTTCTTCGCTTACTGCAACAGTTGCCTCACCGAAGTTTGCATCTGCATTCTCCATCAACATGAGAGTAGGAACGCCTTCGCCCTTAGCAAGAACCTTGCCTGTGGCTGCTACGATGAACTTGTTTGCAACGCCCTGTTCTGAAGCCTCAACACCGATAACAGAACCAGCAACACTATTGTTGACTACAGAAGTGAGCATGAATGGCTGTGGTGCAGCAGCAAACGCAGCATTGAGTTCGATATTGTCAAGATAAACCTCTTCGCCATCGATTACAAATGTACCATAGTCTTCGATGTAGAGTTTAGTAGTACCAGCAGGGATAGCAACAGTAAAGCCTTCCATAGGCACGAAACCACCAATAGTGATTGTATTGCCTTCGATAGTATATTCAGAACCCATTGTTGGGGCCCAAACACCATACAACTCAGAACCATCCTCGTTCTCAAGAGCTAAGAACTGGCAGTCTTCCTCACCAAGAATAGCGATTGAGCCTGCATCTGGGAATGTGAGTGTCATGTTGTCAAGGTCAGAGAGAGAAGTAATAGCCTTGTCACCGATAGAATTGATAACAGTACCGTCCCAAGTTGTCTCTGGTTCCTTCTCGATAACAACCCACTTAGCAGCAACGGCTTCGTTTGGATTGCCTTCTTCATCCACGAATGTGCCTTCTGGAATCATAAGAACGTATGTACCAGGAGCAGTGAAGAAGTCCTTACCAGAAGCCAAGAAGTTGATAGAAGCTTCGCCTTCCTCGCTAACTGATACTGTAGCCTCACCGAAGTCTGCATCTGCATCCTCCATCAACACGAGGGTAGGAACGCCTTCGCCCTTAGCGAGAACCTTGCCAGTAGCAGTTACGATGAACTTGTTTGCAACGCCCTGTTCTGATGCCTCAACACCAGCAATAGAGCCATTAACGCTATTGTTAGAAATGGCAGTCAACATGAATGGTTCAGCATCTGCCTTAGGTGCTTCGCAGTTAAAGTAGATATCGAAGTCTGCATCGTCTTCATTGATATTGCCATCAATCACGAAACCGTATGCATACATGTTCAACTGATAATCAGTGTCGCCCTCAGCGGCAAGTCTTCTTGCAGCCTTAGCCTTCTTTACCATGTTTGCAACTTTACGGTCCTTTGCCATCAAAGTCATAGCATCAACGAAATTAGTCAATGTAATCTCGTCGCCATTTACTGTGTACTCACCACCATACGTAGGAGACCAGACGACATAAACTGAAGATCCATAGCTCCATGTGTCTTCCACACTAACAAAAGTCTCATCAATAGTAGCAACACTCTTTGCGCCATTGAACTTAATCTTGATGCCCTCAAGATCATGCCAGTTCTTCAAAGTGACATCATCGAGGGAAGTGGTAACAGTACCGTCCCAACCTGCTTCAGGTTCCTTCTGAATAACTACCCACTTTGCAGCGATAGTTGTATTAGGAGCACCCTCTTCATCCACGAAAGTGCCTTCTGGAATCATAAGAACGTATGTACCAGGAGCTGTAAAGAAGTCCTTGCCTGCATTCAAGAAGCTGATAGAAGCTTCGCCCTCTTCGCTAACAGATACTGTAGCCTCACCAAAGTCTGCATCGGCATCCTCCATCAACATGAGAGAAGGAATGCCTTCACCCTTAGCGAGAACCTTGCCAGTAGCAGTTACGATGAACTTGTTTGCAACGCCCTGTTCTGATGCCTCAACACCAGCAATAGAGCCATTAACGCTATTGTTAGAAATGGCAGTCAACATGAATGGTTCAGCATCTGCCTTAGGTGCTTCGCAGTTAAAGTAGATATCGAAGTCTGCATCGTCTTCATTGATATTGCCATCAATCACGAAACCGTATGCATACATGTTCAACTGATAATCAGTGTCGCCCTCAGCGGCAAGTCTTCTTGCAGCCTTAGCCTTCTTTACCATGTTTGCAACTTTACGGTCCTTTGCCATCAAAGTCATAGCATCAACGAAATTAGTCAATGTAATCTCGTCGCCATTTACTGTGTACTCACCACCATACGTAGGAGACCAGACGACATAAACTGAAGATCCATAGCTCCATGTGTCTTCCACACTAACAAAAGTCTCATCAATAGTAGCAACACTCTTTGCGCCATTGAACTTAATCTTGATGCCCTCAAGATCATGCCAGTTCTTCAAAGTGACATCATCGAGAGAAGTGGTAACAGTACCGTCCCAACCAGTTTCTTCGCCAGGAACAAAGAATTCCCAAACAAGACCTTCTGCATTTGTGTTGTTTGTTGACAAGTAACCACCAGAAGCCATATTCTTCAACTTGTAGCCACCATCAACCTCTTCAATAAGCCATGAAGAACCATTCTTTGCATCCTGATCCTTACCCAAATTGAAGATTACACCATTCATGACACCAGTGCAATTAAGATAGCAAGGGTTCTTGCCATAGATATTAACATCCGAACCATCAAGCTTTACACAACGGAGCATATAGCAATAATCTGTTGCTTCGAGAACATAGCAGTTTGTATGGTTTGATGCAGCAGAAGCCTCCTCATAAGTACCAGCTTTGATGTTCTGGTTGTCCGGATTATACAAGAATGTGTCACCGGTCTTCATATAGAACACAGTCTTTGCATCAATGAGTTTCTGAAGAACTTCAGGAACAACAATTGGATCTGGTTCAGGTTCTGGATCACCAACGATAGTAACAAACTGCACCTCTACAGGTTCAGCAGAAGTGACTGTACCAGCGAAGTAACCACCGTTACCCACATTCTTCAAGTACTTGCCTTCCTCCAAAGTCCAGACAGCACCATTTGCCATATCTGTACCCTTTTGGCTACCGTTGTTAAGATTGAATGTAACACCGCCAATGTTTGGCTGAGCATTCAAGTAGTTAGGTTCTGTACGACCCCAAATCATGTAGTCGCCACCAGCAGGTGTAACACAACGGAACATGTAATTGTCTCCGTCCTTCTCTACCTTGTAACCTACACAACCATTGCTTGAAGACACTGCAGTATTAGCATCGCCCATAGCACAATTTTGTGCATTAGGACCATAGAGATACTTGTCTCCAATGCCAATAGTCAACACAGTACCATCAATAACAGCCTGTTCAAGATCAGTCACAGGTGTTACTACAGCAGCCATTGCACTTATCATGCTTAGACATGCCACGGTAATGAGTGATAAAAATTTCTTCATAAAGAATAATTTTTGAGTTAATAAATGTGTTAATTATTTGTTATATATGTTTGTAGCAAAAACTTTGACTTATTTACTAAGGAGAATGTTCAGCAATTCTGTGACATCTCTAACATCAACCTTACCATCATTATTCACATCGGAAGCACTGGTTGGACTTGATTTTCCAAGAACCATATCGACCAATGTGTTGACATCTGCCGAATCGACCATGCCATCTGCATTCACATCACCATTCTTCATCCTCTTAGCATTAAAACTGAAGTTGGTTGCGCCATTGATGCAAGCCCCCGACTTATAAAGAGTTTCAAGACTATTGGTTGCCTCTTCAACAGGTTTGTTGATAACAAATCCTTGTGGGATATTCACATAAATCGATTCTTCATCGCCAACTGTTATGTTGATAGCTCCACCCGAAGAGAATGGGCTGTTACCCACAAAGTCAACGGTAGGGATAATAATTTCTATAGTTCCATCAGAGAATGAATACGAAACATCAGGTATCTCTACATATCCTATCTCATCAATGTCAGTTTGTCCCTGCTGCGATCTCATAACACTTGCTGTGATTTTACCAGCATAAGGCATAACACTCACTGCAGGACCATAAGTGCTACTGCTATAAGTGACAAAAATCTTAACAGCATCACCAGTGTATAGTTCGCTTCCACTTGTTTTTGTTACCTTTTCAAATACAGGCAAAGTCCAAGTGTCTTCACTGCCAACCACAGTAAAATTAAGTGAAATGCTCTCGTTTGAGTTTCCATCAGCATCAAAGAAAACACCCTCAGGAATGGTAACTGTATAATTGCCATTTGGAATAATGCCGTACGAGAGATTTGCAATACTTTTATCTGTGAAATTGATGCTGGCACTCTTACAACTGATAATCTTGCCCGTCTCTTGATGATGGATAGAAAGGTCCTTGCCAGCGATGTTCACTCTATTAAGGATTTTAGAGAAAGCACAGTTGATAGAGAATGAATTCATTGTGGTATTACCCTCATCGTCGGTAGATGTTGCATTCCATGTGCCATTATCACTTGGAGTTGTTCCCTTCAACTCGAATGGGGCATCATTGCCAATCACATCTATCTCAAAATCGCATGGAGCAGTAGGATGTCCCTCCACTGTGGTGAACAGTCCATAAGGGATGTGCACATTATACTTTCCTGCAGGAATAGAATAAGGGAATGTCATCATCGCATTTCCTTCCGATGTGGTATAAATTTGCGAAAAGGCAGCGTTATCATTTGTAGCTTTGTTTTTGATGCTAATCCAATTCTTGGCATCCTGATTCGCTCCGCTATATGGGGTAGTGCTATCGTATGTGAGTTTCTCCTCAAATGAGAGAAGAACCTTCCAGTCGCTTGAAGAAGAACCCGAAACATAACTATTACCTGAGACACCTGTGAATGCCACACCATCTGTACCAGTAGGTTCTACTGCATCTTCGGAATGGAGAAAAACATAATAAGTCTTAGTAGCGGTCAAATTTCCATAACTACTATTTGCAGAGATGCTATAAGGGTTGTCCATCTTTAATGATGTAGATTTGGCACTTGTAGCCCATCCCTTGAAACTGTAATCATCTCGGCTAAGCAACTCTAATGTATATGGAAATTTCCATGTCTTGTTCTTGTCTGTGCTACCAGCATCATTGACAACGGTAAGTGGGCATTGAGTGTAAACCTCACCAGTTGTCATGTCTGTGATTTTCAAATCTGGATTTCGAGGATCGCCTTCCTCCAAAACCACGCCGTCTAATACAGCTTGAACTTTCAGAATTACTGTAACATTCTGTCCCCAACTCTCTACTGCTCCCAATACGAGCAGAAGCATGAGTGAAATAACGAATTTTGTCTTTTTCATACTACCTTATTTTAATATAACTTTTTACTTCTGAATTTGTGTGCCAACAACATTGTACATCTTGCCGTTCTTGACAATAACAATCCTGCCGTTCTTGAGGCACTTGCAATAGTCATTTAAGTTGCCATCCACGAATGGAATATTTGCATCTGAACGAACAGCATAGATAGCATTAGCAAAACCTGCCTCAGCATTGATGCACTCGTTAGGATTCATGAGTGACATAGCCTGTTCTGGTGTCATCTGCGGATTCTTGCGAAGCCATGAGCCCACGATACCAGTCACCATAGGCGAAGCCATACTTGTACCCGACATCTTGCCCATGTGATACTGTCTGCCATCCTGTTCGATGGTCTGTGTATATGGATAGAGCGACTGATACTGGTCGTAACTGTTCAGTGCACTCTCGATGCTGTCACCATAAGCAAAGACATTTGGTTTTACTGCCCCATCAACACGAGGACCACGACTGCTGAAGTCTGCCACTCTGCCATCGGCATAGATAGCACCAACACTGATGATGCGGTCGGCAGTACCACCAAGTTCGGTTATGCTGTAACAATTATCGCCCTTCACAAAACCCTCGCGTTCATGGTCGTGGAAGGAGAGTGTTATCTCATCACTCCAAGCATGGATGGTTCCCTCTGTTAGAGGAGTTATGGTAAGTGCCAACTCATATTTCATTGCAGCACTTGTCTGGTCGATGGTGATTTCGGTATGTGTCTTACCATTGCGTTCATCAATCTCTGTATGGAACTTGAATGTTCCCTTCAGACGACCAGTTGTTGGAGCCCAAATATAGTCAGCACTTTGCTCCTTACCCGCTACCACAACCTCACTTTGTGAAGAGATGTTACCATTCTCGTACTGCATGGCACTGAGTTGAACGCTGTACTGCATACCTGCCGTTCCCCAAATATCAACAGTTCCTGTCGTATTGTCCTGCGAACGATAGATAACAAAAGTATTGAGTGCTTCGCCACTTGTCTCAAGATGTCCTGTACTGATACCCGAATTGCCAACGGAACCACAGATGATGCGACCAGGACCTACAATGCCATTGATGAAAGCATCAAAGGCAGACGAACCGTCGTGAGGACCTCTATGCGAACCGAGTGACATATTGATGACACAAGGTTTATTGACACTCTCAGCATAATTGAAGATGTACTCGATAGCATCACGGAGTCTGTTCTCATCCAATCGACCATTTCCCTTAGATACAAGCACCATTTCTGTTCCTTGTTCCTTCCCCGCAAACTGCAAGGCACGGGCTGCAACATGTGAACCATGACTCTGCGACTGGTCATCAGCACAAGCCACGAGGATGTCTTCCGCAGTGGTCATCTCATATCCGTAGTCATAACCTACAGGATGAGTGCCTTCGGTGCCCTGCTCCCATACACGCGAAATAAGTAATGTGCCATCACTATCACGGAATGCAGGATGGGTATAGTCGAAGCCCAAGTCAACAACTCCAACAACTAAACCTTGAGCGCCAGCAACAAGTGCCAGCGCTGCAAGTATAAGAAAGGAGAATAACCTCTTCATCATTTGAATACCTTCTTACCATTAATAATGTAAAGACCGCGTTTCACCTCATTGACACGTCGTCCCTGAAGGTCGTAAACCACCTTTTCGTTCGGAGTGTCGGTGAGGGAGTCGATACTTGTTTCATCTGCAACAGTCACGGCACACTCCTCAGCATTCCATACTCGGCAGTTCAACGGACTCTCCGTGATGTCGGAAACGAAGGCAACGATACGCATATCACTTGGAACGGCTACGATATCCTTGTCATCAATCTCGCTTGCAGTACCAAACAAATTGGTTGCATACTCACTGGTGATGGTCTCAGGAATAGTATATTCAAAGGTATATGTATTTGTATTGCCGTCCTTGAGTTCAATCTGCTTACCCCAATAACCAGTAAGCGACATACGCATAGCATTGTTGTGAGCCACAACACCACTACCCTTCTGATAACGCACCACATTGTCCTGAACGAGCCATACATTGAGTGCATGAGTCTCGTTGGTTGGCACTTCATAACACTTCACATCTATAGCGACCTTACCACTACGCGAAGCTTCGTCGAAGTCATTGTTCATGGTGATGCCAACATAAGGTGCCGCATTCAAGGCAGCAGCCACACCGGCTCTCACATTGGCAATCTCATTGCTCTGGAACACCACGCTTGTTGCCTCTGCATTAGCAGCCATACGGTTCACCATACCTCCAGGAGCATAAGTGCTACCTCCATTGTTGTAGAACCATGTGTATTCCAAATCCTCATCGAGAGTGAAGTTGTCTGGATTATAACCTGCATGATGATAAACCTCAACATATTCACATGGATATTCAGAAAGTACCTCGCCAACTGCAATTACAGCACCCGGACAGTTTATACAGTTCATACCTGTAAACTCTTCAAAGAGTATCTTCTTCTTTGTGTCGGCAGGGTAAATATAAGAATGACTTGACTGAGCATTATCGCTCAACTCGGCATCTGCCTTACCATTCACCTTCGTCACCTTGACATCCAACGACAGAAGACCTGCAGAAGGAACATTGACATCATCGATAACAAGGTCATAAACCTCACCCTGCTTCAATGTGATGCCCTCGATATGCTTGTTCACTTCGGCAGCACCACCTATCTTATATGTCACATCAAAGTCTGTAACCTCATTTGCACCATAGTTGAACACCTGTGTGCTGATAGTCATCGGTTCGCCCATCTTGTTATAAACACCAGTGAAGAATGGCTTCACAAGCACATCCTCAGCTGCCACATTCTCATCAACAAGAATCTGGATGTTTGGTGCGCCATATCCCATATTGCTTATGTCAGCCCATCCGTTTGCAGTCAATGCCCAAGCATAACCTGCAGGAAGGTCGAGTGTCTCGTCGAAGAGCATAGGGTTGTATGAAGCATTGAGCGAACATTTTATTCCGACAAACAGAGCCTTGTCGCCCTTTATCTCGTAAGGGGTGTCGAGGGCATAATCCTTCATTGCAGTAGAGAACTTGATGGTTGGCTGTTCTACGACAGGTGTTGCGTTGACATCATCACCCTCAATAATCACGAGCATAGGATTCTCCATCTGTGATGTTCCAGTTGCTGTGCGGATAGCCTTAATCTTGCTTCCTGCAAGAAGAGCAGTCTTCTCCTTTGGCAAACGGATAAGCATTCCCTGTTCGCTGCCACTATTGAAACGCACACCATCCTTGCGATACACCTTACTTGTAGTGTAACCTACATAACTGTCTGCAACCTTTTCATAAACAGGATTAGCGTTATAGTTCGAATCGTATGTGAATTCCACATAGAAGGCATCGCTTACTGTTCCGTCATCGAAAGTGACCAAACCATAAGGCACATCATAATAATATGTAGTGCCATCCTTTACCTTAGTAATCTGTGAAGCAGTAGTAAAGCAGAGTCGGTTGTCTATTATCTTTGAGAAATAGTACGAGAACTCCATTGCTGGATATTTGTCATCGCCCTTCTTATACACCTTGAGGTTTCCACCACCGAGGTTTGTGGCACGAGATGCGATGTTCTTTCCTGGGAAAGAGAGATAGATGCCATCGAAAGTTGTTGCTGTCTCATTGTTGGCAGGAACGGTTTGCCATGCCATGCTCTCTTCGCCTAACACCTTATATGTAGCACGAATCTCTGGATGGCGAATGCTGTCTTGCCACGCCTCGACTGATGTGGACATGTGATAACTGCCCTCAGGAATGACTAATGTATATTCACCAGCCGCAATGACTCGGTTCTTGAGAGTAATCTTACCTGTATAGTCCATATCCATAAATATGGTACGAGTGGAAGAAGTAACCACATTGCCCTTTGAGTCCAACACATAAGGATTCTCCTTCTGGTCGTAGTTCAAGGTGAAGATACCAGGACAATAAGGTAACTGGAACAAGAACTCACCAAGACTTGTTACCTCTTCTCCCGAAGCAGGATAGAGTCTGTACTCCACTGGGCTATGCTCTATATGACCAGGAGTTTCCTCATCGGAATAAACATACTGGAACGAGATGGAATCAAGGACATGCTCCTTGCCCGATTCATCTGTAACGGTGAGTGTACCTGCAGGGATGACAAAGCGGAAAGCATCTTCATCTCCACCTGTTCCCCAACCATTACGGCGTACACGGTTCTGGGTATTGCCTCCAGTTGAAGGAGCAGTATATTTCTTAGGAACAATCTGCAACTTGTTGCCATCTGTCTTCATGTTGTTCTTTGTTCCGTAGTATTCACAAGCTGACATCGAGTTGTTGCCAAACTTCTTCTCCAAAGAAGCACGATAAACGAACATATATGCAGCATCAGGTTCAGTGAGGCGCACATTCTTGTAGTCAGAGAAAGTCACTACAACGGTGTCTGGCTTGTGCATAGCCTCATCGAGAGATGGTTTGTATTCGCAGTTGCCCATTCCCTGAGCCAGGGCAGCGCCGCACATCGTAAGCAGCGCAATAATAACAGTTGCTATTCTTTTCATTTTACGAGGATTTTCTTATTGCCCTTCAAATAGATGCCCTTCGAAACCTTGCTCACCTTGCGACCAGTAAGGTCATACATTTCATCATCTGCACTTACTGATACAGAAGGAGTATTGATGCCTGAAGGGAGGAACATCCATCCAAACTTGTATGGGTCGCTCATCTTCACATCACCTGCTGCAGAACCATATACGGCTGATACCACAACATTGTGGATAGTCTGCTTGTCATCGCTACCAAACTGATGTGTAGCCGCAAGGTCAGAACCTGCTGCTATAGTCTCGCCCGAATCGGCACCATCCCAATATACCTTATAACTCTGTACTGGCAATGGCTTCTGGTCCTTGCATGTGATGATGAGTCCCATCATCCAGTTACCACGCGAACCAACCTCCGATTCATAACTTGACCATGACACACCATCATCAAGACTGAAGAGGTCGCTATACATCACATTTGCTGGATTGGCATCCATACCGAGGATAGGCTTTTCTGCATCACCATCATAGCAGTCGGCGATGAGCATATACTCTGTGTCAACACCATCGATGCTGATTGGCTTGTCAAACCATATTGTGTTCCATGCACCAAGTATGTAGTCCGCACCACGCTCAAGTTCCACACTCCACAATGTGGCATCTGGTCCCTTGAGGTACAGAGAGTATTCTGCATCACCAACAGGGAAGAAGCGCACACCACTAATCTGGTACTCACCAACATACTGTGCAAATGTATTATAAGGATAGAGAGTTGCAGCCTGGAAAGAATAGCCATCGGCAGCCGAAGTCTGCACACCATAAGAGAAGTCTTCTGTGCAGTAGCCCAAGAACGACTTCTCATCGTCCATTGGTGCGCGCCATGTCACGGTAGCCTTCATGTCGTCACCCCTTCTCACGATAACATCACTTACCTTGTATGAGTCATCATTGAAGCGCACATCTACATTGGTCTGTGCCACCTCACTCTCACGAGCATTGGAATAGACAGCACTTACTGTATAAGTATGATTGCCGTCTGCCACACTTGGAATGACATACTTACAAGTGTTTGGAGCAAGGGTTGCAATCTCCTTGCCGTCCTGACAGAGCTTATAACTCTGAAGTGAAATCATCTCACCATCCTTAGCAGCCATACCAAGACTGATAGGCCAGCTGTAAGGGTATTCATAACCATTCTGAATGGCATCAAGATAGAGTGACACGAAAGGTTCTCCTGGCTGACGGATAAGGTCGTTGTATCCTGGGTCGTTATCACCAATAGCAAGACCAAGCACATTATAACTTGATGTAGCAACATCAACCAACACACTGACAACGACATCTTCGCTCTCTGGCACCTCAACTGGCTTTGCAAGACGGATAGTGTTCTGCTGACCATACAGAAGTTTCGACACATCTACTGTCTCGCTGTAGAATGGTTCGCCGTTGAGGTTAGAACCTGTATAGAAATTGATAGTCCATGACTTCTGGGCACTCATAGGATAGAACGAAACCTCGCTGATAGCCATTCCCTCGTACATCTTGAGGTCGGAATTGCGGAAGCGTACAGCAGCCTCCATATCCCATTTGCCACCACCAAAGCTGGAAATCTGGCGGTCATTCTCGTAGTATTGCAAGCTGGAAAGGTTTGTGCCTGCTGCATCCCACGCAAGGCGTACCTTATTGATACCTGTCTGATAACCTTTAAGGTTGGATGGTGCAGCAAGAATCAAAGGTTTGAGAGTGACTGTTGCCGCATCACTTTCCTCACCAAGAACGCTGCCATACTGAGCCTTCACGGTGTAGGTATATGTCTTGCCAATCTCCACGCCACGGTCTGTATAGTTCAATGTCTTGCCAGAATAAATCTCAACACCATCACGATAAACGACATATCCTGTCACAGCACTTGCATTTGCGATAGGTTCCTTCCATGAGATAGTTGTAGTAGCAAGTCCCGACATCTGCTTTGCAGTGACAGATACTGGTGGGCGAGTAGTGATGTTCTCATCCACCTTAATCATCATGGCAGCCGAAAGACCGTCAGAGTACTTTGCATTGACGAAGAATGTCTTCTCATCATCACTCATGTAGCGAAGTTCAGAAAGTGTGCAACCTGCAGGGAACTTAGCACCCTTAGCCACAAGCATTTCCTGAAGGTTGTGCCACTCACCGCCCTTGAAGAACGATGCATACGCATCCACACCAATACTTGTAAGTTTCTGTGCCATACCGTAAACAACACCATTGCTTGTCACACCTGCCACAGTAGCTGCATCAACATTCATATTCTTGTCAAACTCGATGCAGCCGTTTGTCTCCATGTCGAAAAGCTTGTTCCATGTAGCCACATAACGACCATTAGGACTCACACCACTTGTGATGGTCCACTGACCTACATGGCGACGACCATCAGGAACAACCTCAGTGTAGTTGCCCCCCTTGCCAGTCCAATAGGCAGGGAAACGGATACCCTGGTACTGGTCGAATCCACCAATGACCGTTGCGTCTTCACTCATGTGCTCTACCACACCACCCTCTTCCATTGGGAGAAGGTTCACATGACTCTTCATGTTTTCATCGACGGTCCACACACAAGCCTTCCATCCCTTTGCCGTACTGAGTGCTCCAGCCACATGGCGACCATCACTGGTCACATAGCGTGCAGCACCCAAACTTGTGATGCCCGAGTCGATAGTGCCAAGCACACCGAAGTCGAGCACATGCCACTTGCCACCGTACCAGATACAAGGCGACTCAATCTCGGCTCCATTGTTCAACACCTCTGTCGAACCAAACTCTCCGACCACCACGCCGTCATTAGTCACAGCATAACCAAAACTGAACGGACCATACGCATTAAGAAACTCAAACTCATCGTTCTTAGTGTTCCAACGGAAAGCCTGATACACCGAACCATCGTACACACCACCCGTTGCCCACTCACCATTACGGCTGGCATACGCCATCTGAGTGTAACAGCCTTCAAAACGAGGTGCAGGCAACACGAGCACACCACCATCAGCCTTTGCCACTGACGACAAAAGCATTATAAATAACAAAAGGGATAATTTTTTCATCATGCTTAGCTTAATTGTACAACATTTTATTCCAAATTCATATAATAAGGTGCAAAAGTACAAAAAAAAGTAGTCATACACCCCCCAAAAAGACAAATATCAACCCAAAAAAGGCGGTTTTGAGCCAAACAACCAACAAACAACACATAAAATGTACCATATTCCATTCAGTATGGAGAAATGAGGGAGGGCACCACATGTGAATGTAGTGCCCTCGCATTATCAGAGATATTTAGGGGGAAAATTACTATTTAATTGAAGAAATCGTCTCCGTTGTCAAGGTCGAAACGGTGGTACTTGGACTGAACCATGTTAGGGTCATCAATATCCTCTGGAAGGAGAGGAGTGCCGTTTGGACTGTCGAGAGGGGAAAGACAGAGGACCTCCATTGGGGTAACGAGAGTGACCTCTAAGATTGGAGCTTTATATATCCTTTTCATTGTGTGATTCGATTTTTACTTTTTGAATACTTTTTTACCATTGATGATAGTTATGCCTCTGAAACTGCTGCCTGCTCGTACACCTTGGAGAGTGTAAGCTGGTGAGCCGAGAGGAGTAGCAGGCGAAAGGGTGTTGAGGTCTGCAATGTCGGTTGCTTCTTCTCCGAATATAGCAATCATCTTGACTGCATTAGCGCCCTCAGCATTGAGGTATGCCTTGCCTGCAGGGAATACTGAGGCTGAGTAATGGTGGAATGCAGTTTCACCATTTTTAGTAGCCACAACATACACATTACCATCGTTGATGAAGTCATCAACATCAGTTACGCCAACCATGCAGTTGTCTGCGATTAGTTCTGCCTTCTCATTAGTGGCAATCATTGTGTACGACTCACCTTCCTCACCCTTAAGCACGACACCTTCTCCTGCAGCAATTATGCCAGACTCAATCTCGTGGAGATATGCGCGTCCATTCTCAACGGTTGCATAGAAAGCAGTAACACCTTCTGGAACGATGGTATTGTATGCTGATGCGAATGTTGAGAAACCGCCATTTCCGATAGTGATTTCTGTCTGCTTAGGGAAGCGTACTGCTACATCGTCGTATGCGAAGTATGCAGGCTGTGAGAATCCATAACCGTTGTCGCTCGAACCCAAGATGTTGAACCACACTGCTGTAACCTCACCAAGACCTGAGAGATCCCATTTAGTCCAGTCCGTAATGATGTTCTTTGGTCCATCGCAGAGGTAAATCTCTGCAGTCTTGCCATTATCTGCTGTTGCCACAATCTTCACCCAGTCTTCCTCTCCGATGCTTGCTGTGAGGTCGTTGCCGTCGAGGTAACAACTGATAGCATAGCAGGTATTGTTGACATACATGTGGTCGATTACGCGTGGTTCACCGTCGGCAAAGTAGAGCATTGGGAGTGCATCCTCACCGAGTCCGTAACCCGAATTGTCAGCATAGCCGTAGTGAACGGCAAAGTTATCAGAACCATTGTGTCCTGCGCCCTTCTGTGTGAGTCCGTTTTCACCCTTCTTATATACGGTAAGTTGAGATTGGTAGTCGCCGTATGTGCCGAAGTCACCCGAACCATAGTTAGAGATAGCATGACCGCCGCTCCAGTAGCACCACGAACCATAACCCTCGCTGAGCATGTTAGCGAGGAAGGTGTTGTCGTAGTCCTCCCAGTGGTAAGCCTCGTCTGGGTCATATACGCCCATACCGCTATCGCCATAAAGTAATGGACCACCATACTGAGGATCGTCGATGAGTGATGACCAGTCGCTACCGCCAACAAAGTTGTCACCTGCCTTCCAGTCCTTATCCTCGAAGGTAAGGGTGCGGAGAGTATAGTATGTGTCAGAAGCAGGGAGTTCGTTGTAGTATGCATCGGTAGCCTTGTCATAAACCACTTCCATACCACCAAGTACTGGATATGGATCGACACCTATTTCCTGTCCCCATGCATCACCGAGGCAATATGCCACTTCGCCCGAAGCCATCTGGTCGGATGTAACGAGTGTACCCTGGTCGGATGTGAGTTTTGCTTCGGCTGTAGTGTAGCAGTTATTTACATTAGTAGCGGCTTTGCTGCCTGCCCAGATTGCACCTACAGATGCACCAGTTCCAGTGATTGTTGCTGCATTATAGCAGTTCTCGATAACTGCCATAGCAGCATTATCTCCAGCGAACACGCCGAAGATACCAGCAACATTGTTGCTTCCCTTGATAGTGCCATGAACAGCACAGTCGCGGATTACGATATTGTCATAGTTGCCGGTGTTGTAACCTACTATACCACCAATGGCAGTCTTGCCTGTAGCATCAATTGTTCCGTCAAATACGCAACGCTCGATTGTGAACTTCGCGCCATTCGAACATACTAACCAACCGATGATACCACCTGCATTGTTGCCTGTTGTAGTAATGTCAAGTTTCGAAGTGATGTCGGAAATTGTACTTGTGTTGGCAAGACGACCGATGAGACCTGCGTAAGTAGTAGTGGTATTGATTTTACCTTCAACTGTGAAGTTGCGGATAGTCACACCATCGCAATATCCGAAGAGGTTGTTAGAGTATATCTTTGTACCATCGATATTGAGGTCGGAGATTGTGTATCCATTGCCTTCGAACTTACCCTTGAAACCTGTGTTTCCCGAATTGCCAATAGTAGTCCAAGGCATGTCGGAGAGACTGATGTCATTAACGAGCACAGCATTTGTTGCTGCCACCTTATTTATATTTACATTGTTAGCCACCCATGCGAGTTCGTAACCGTTACTGATCTTGTAGTAGCCCTCAAGTCCGTGGAGCTTGCCTTCCGCATTCGATTCAGCTGTAGTCACAGTCTTTGGTTCGCGGATAGAGATACCATCCCAACCGTTCTTGCTGATAGGCTGGAGTTCAGCTGTAAACTTCTGTACCTCTGTCTCGTCGCCAGTGATGTCGAATGTGCCACGAACATACTTATAGCCATCTGTCACGATGGTGTAAGTGTATGAACCAGGAATGAGGTAGAACTTGCCATCCTCCTTCGCGGCAAACTGTTCGTTCTTGCTGTTTATGAGTGTTATTTCGCTGTCTGCCTTTGGATTGATATCAAATTCTGCGAAGATGTAGTCAGGCGCAGCAACTTCAAACTCTACATTAGGCAGAGCACCAAAGTATGTCTGGTGTGCAATGGCTGTGAAGTTTGGTGAACGACCAGCTACAGGGTCGATGAATCTGTGGTTACCGATAGGGTCGCCGTATCCATTAACCTGAATACACGCATCATCCATGATGAAAGGTTCGCCAGGTTCCCACGAAGAAGGAATCTGCATCTTCACAAGTTGGGCTGAAGGAGTGCCGCAGAACTGATACTGGTTAGCACCGAGGATGAGTTCTGTGCCGTTAGGTACACCCTTGTATGTCACATAAGCCGACATGTTGTAGATACCCGACATCTTGTTTGCTGGATGATAGAGTCCTGAGTACTGAATCTCCACATTGTCACCAGGGTAGAACTTGCCATCGTCGTGAGTCTTATTAGTGATAGTGCGGTCACACTCCTTTGCTGTAAGCACCTGATAGCTCTTGTTACCATCAGTTCCTGCAAGACATACTATCTGGCGACCATGCTTTAACAATAAAGTATAAGAGCCGTCAGCATTCTTTGTCACTCCGTTTGTTGAGAAACCATTGTATGATACGGATGTGGTGTTGATAGTAGGATATGCTATCTGAATGTCTGCCACACCCTCTGGAGCGAATGTGTAACTGTAACCTTCAGTTCCCTTGAGATAGTAGAACACATCGTGTTCTGCATCTACATACTTTCCTGCATTCTTCAAAGTGCCTGTGTTGTACTTCTCGTTGATGAACATATTAGCACTGAGCGATGAAGCTGATTCATCAACAGTTACGATGAATGCGCCTGTATTCTCAGGCCAGAGTGCGCTCCATTCCGAACCATAGTAGAAGTCGCTCTCTGCAATCTTGTATGGGGACTTTTCTGTGCCTGAACCCGAGCGTGCCCACTGGGTGAGTTTCATGGCATCGTAAGTCACGAGTACTATTGCCGAACCTGCCTTGTTTGCCTTTATCTCTGCCCAAGGTCCAAACTCGTTAGCTTCTTTAGTGATGGTGATGACATCGTTGCCTGTTGTGCCGTCGAGGTTGAGCACAGTATAATGGTAGTCAGGTTCGATAAAGTAATTGGCAGTAGAACTATTTGTAAGCTGCCAGTCACGCTGTGCTCCGAGCATCTTGCTTTCGCCTGAGTGCATGGTGAGGTGACCGCGTTCATTCACTGTGAGCAATATGTTAGCAACATTTGCCTTGCTGTTGAATGTCACATCGCGGTTCATCCACTTGGCATCCTCTGCGAGGTCTTCATTTGTGAAAGTGAGACTTGTGAGACCATCACTTCCTTCTGCCCATACCTTACCGTCGAGTTCTGAACCGACATGGAATGGGAATACGCCTGCCTTGGTGCGCTTGCCTTCCTTCCAAAGGCGGTAGTTGTAGGTGTTGCCGTCTGCAAGGGTGTACTTCCACACATTATTGTTTCCGGCAACAGTCTTGCTTGATGGTTCCACATCTACAAACGACACATAGTGAATAGATCCCGATCCGTTGGTACCGCCAGGCTTGCGTGTGAGTTTGAAGTTGGTGCCGACAGGGAATGTTGCCGTAAATTCGCCCCCCTTTGGAATGACTGTGTTGCATGTAGCATTAGCAGTCATGGTACCGCTGCCGTAAGTGTCCATATAGCCTTCTGCCTTATGCTCATCGCTTGGCACAAGGGTGAAGTTGTATGAACTGCCGTTGAGCGTGAGCATGTACTTCGACTGATACTTGTTGCCCGATGTGGCAACATAAGTGTATTCGCTCATTGTGACAGGCACACTCTTGCCCTCACGAGTGCGACAGCTCACATCCGTTGTGGTCCAGTCGCTTCCG
Source organism: uncultured Prevotellaceae bacterium (assembly GCA_937893145.1). GTDB lineage: Bacteria > Bacteroidota > Bacteroidia > Bacteroidales > Bacteroidaceae > Minthosoma. The sequence continues at coordinate 35,918 of CALBJW010000055.1, forward strand.
TAAGCCCATCCAGTCTTGGTGTCGGCATAGAAGTTCTGGCATGTGGCTGTCACGACAAACAGCATAAACTCCTGCTGAGCGGTGTCAGTCACTTCAAGTTCGATGGTTCCGTAGTCCTTTGCATGGGCATCGGAATCCCATCCTGTAAGCACATAAGTGCCTGGATTCACATCGAAGGTGTATGTATAGCTTGTAGGAGTACCTACAGCAACCTCAGCCTTCGAATTTTTCTCGACGAGTGTCATGACCTTCGAGGTGGCGTTCATCTTTACCGTCACCTCTACAGCCAATGCACTCTGAATACTGCACACTACCATGAGTGCCAGCATGGAAAAATACTTTTTCATTGACTTTTTTTTTTGTTAGTTAGTTGATTATTTCATTATGAATTTCACACCATTCTGTATGTAGAGTCCACCACGAACAGGGTTTTCCACCTTCCTACCTGTAAGGTCATAAACGCTGAAGTCCATATTCGCAGGCTTTGCCACTTCCTCAATACCTGTATTAAATTCCCCATTTGGAGGCAGAGCAAGGAAATGCGCCGTATTGATATACACCTTGTTCTTACATAGGAAATTGCCATCTGGGTCCCACTGGTACAATTGTCCTGCTGAGGCAAATGATGCTGCATCCGTAGCATAGATATAGCCTGTGTACGGATTGACATATATGCCGTATGGCATAGCCATAGTCTGAATGTCCTCCATGACTGTGCCCGGAAGTCCTTCCTCAACTCCTGAAATGCCTTTCGAACGCATCACTTCCTCTGGGTCTATTGTGACATAGTTAAATGTATATTCACCAGTATAATAACTGTAGCGCGAACCGATAGCATAGAATTTTCCATCTATTGCTGTAGTGTTGTAGGTTGCAGCATATTCGAGGTCCTGACAACAAGGTGTCTCACCCTTTAGAGCCTTCTCACAGTCAAATATCACTGAGGCTGCCATCACATCGTAGTAGTCGCCAGGCGAATTGATGCACAGATACTTGCCACTCTGTGACATCTTTCCGTAGAGATTGATATGTCCAGTATCAACCTCCTTCACCACCTTCATAGTCTCAGCATCGATGATGCTCACGGTTGTCTCATACTCATGAGGTTCCTGGAAAGCATAACCGCCCGTATTAGCCACAAACAGATGTCCCTTGTACAGAGCTATGCCCTCAGGTTCGTAGCCAACCTCCACAGCACTCACAACCTGGAATGTACTGATGTCAATCTTTGCCACATAACCCTTTTCAAAGTACATCATGCCATCTACCGTGCCACACTCATGACCGTACGACGAGACATATACATACTTGCCGTCCGAAACCAGTTTGCGGTTGTTTGGCACTTCTTCTGTAGCTGCTACTGCTACACCCTCGGGAGTGATGAACTGGATAATGTTACTCCAGTTTACGGCTATGGCAATAAGGTTGTCATTCACCTGAATGATGTCGTTAGGGGTGTCGCCCAACTTGTAGCCGTTCACCTCACGAAACCATTCGTTCGACACGATGGCACCATCCTCGAAGTATGTCACCCTGCCATTGTCAGCCTGCCAGTTGCCCTCATTGAGCAGGATGATTTTCTCCTGAGCTCGCACACAGAGCAGCGCGACGAGGGCAAGGAGAGTGGTTAAGAAAATCCTTTTCATCTTTTTATATTATGTGTTACAACGAAAAACTTACAGTCACCTTCCATGTGCGTCCTGGCATAGGATAGCGGGGAATGTGCTCGTACTGCACATCAAGTAAGTCGTTGACCTCAAGTGTCACACCATAGTGGTGCCACGAGGCAGAGAGTTTCACATCGATATTGTTGTAGGGAGCAAGTACATCCCTCGCATCAGCATACGACCACATCCTCTCCCCCACATGGAGGTCAGACACCGTGAGCGTATAGGTTCGCCACCCCACGATGCCAGTGATGCCGTAGGAAAGTGTAGGCGAGTAGCATATCGGTTTGTTGTATGTATCCTCATCATCTGGGTCGGTACGGTTGAGGTCTCTCTGCAGAGTGAGCGATGTGAGCAGCGATGCGTGCCATCCGCAACTTGCCGAATAGCGAGCGGAAGCCGTAGCATTCAATCCCCGACAGAAGGTCTCGCCATAGTTCATCATCGACCATGTATAGGTACCTTTAAGTGGCAGGCACACTATGCGGTTTTCGATGCGGTTCTGATACACATCGGCTTGGATGGATGCCTGCCAATGCTTAGAGTGGAGATGATATTCAGCACCGAGGTTCAACTGCTTGGTGTATTCTGGCTTCAGGTTGCGATTGCCCACTTGGGTGTAATACAGGTCATTAAGTGTAGGAGCACGGAATATCTTCTTGTACCACGCCCTCAGTGTCACACCACATAGCGTATAGCCCAACGACACGGAAGGGGTGAACCGCTGCAAGGGGTCGGCTGCTCCTACATGGAGCTCGGTGTGGTCCTTGTAGTGCTGATACAGCATTGAGGCTGCAAACTGTATGTCGCGCCAGTTTGCCTGCACTGCCACCACTGCCTTCTGGTCCATGCGGCGCACAGGGCAGAACTTCTTCAGGTCGGCATCCAACCACGACATACGAGCATCATAACCTGTATTGACCGACAGCCACTCCCACGGCATGAAGCAGTAGGCGAGGGAGGCGTATGCATCGTTCTGGTAGTAGTGGTTATTCACCTTTGCCGTGTTTTGATTCTCAGGATAGTCGCTACAGTAGCGCAGGTATTCATTGGAGTATTTAGTGTTGAACTTCACACGATGGTGTCCGTCGAAATCCTTTTGGTACGATGCCTGCACAAAGAGGTCACGGTCCCATTCGCGTCCTATGTTGGTATATTTGTCCGACAGGCGGCGCACAATGCCACCAGGACATCCTCGCTCCGAGTCATAGTAGTATAAGTGGGAGGAAAAACCTTCCTTGAACAATGCTCCCTCCACTCTGCCATACCGTATGTCGGAATTGGTGCGCTTGCCTATAGTGTCTTCATACTGCGAGTGGTAGCGGAACGGATAGTCGCCCCTTGAGTTCAGGTATTCTCCATCCAAGAATCCACTCCATCCCTTGTGGCAGAACTGCACATTTGCCTTGCCCATATAGGTGTGGAACGATTTCCACCTGCCCATCACGGTGAGCGAGTCCTTCACTGGACGGCGAGTGCGCAGATACACCGTGGCTCCAGAGGCGTATTCCGATGCCGACTGGCAGTTGTCCAGTTTGTTGGCATTGTAGAGCGATACGGACTCCAGTGTGCTGAGCGAGTATTTGCCTAAATCCACCGTACCGTTCTGTGCATTAGTGATGCGAATACCATCAATATACACTCCCACATGCTGAGCGCCGAGCGAGCGTACATTGATGGTTTTCAGTCCACCAAGACCACCATAGTCCTTAATCTGCACACCAGCAAAATATTTAAGCGCATCAGCAATGGAAGTGGTGGAGAGTGACTGCAGTTCTACGCCCGACAAGGTCTGGACCGTAGCGAGCGGACGACTGCCAAACACCTCCACTTCCCCAATAGAATGTAAACTGTCAGCATAAAAGGATTTTGAAGCGTTCGCATTGCCTTCGGTCTGGGCAAACGAACAATGGGTACTTACAAGGAATGCAAGTACCAGCAGTAAAAGATTACGACCGATATTAAACTTTTTCATATCATCCATAGCGCCTAACCCACGAGCGCAGTCCTACAGATATAGAAGTAAAGGCAGGTATTCTGACTTGTTCCCCATGCACCGCCTTCCCAGAGCCATCGCGTAGAAATATGCTCCAGTGGCACGATTGGTGCAGGTAGAAGATGGAACTTACAGCAGCGGGACTGTCCAGGATTCTCACCTGATTCCCTTTTAAGCCATTGCCTCATGCTCTCTCATGGAGTGAGACAAAAGCACCAAAACTTCTTGTTTTACATTTTCGTGTCGCAAAGTAAGCAATTATTTTTCACATGAGCAAACGTATAACAGAATTTTTTTTCTCTCCAAACATCCCCCCATTCCACCCAAACACCCCTCAAACCCTTTGTACATAAGGGATAGAAGAAGGTAGAATGTTTGTGCAACATTCTACCAACACTCTACCAACATTCTACCAAATAGAATGGAGAAAGCAAAAATAAAAAACAGCCAAATTTTGTTTTCAAATTTTCTATAACGTCTTGTTCTACTCCCATCTCTTTTAGGTCCTCATCTGCTACAATAATTGACGAAGTGAGAAAAATAGCAGAGATATTGAATGCGAAAAGGTAACTTAACCGTTTCATACCTCGGTTTATTGTATGAAACGATCCTTTATAGTTTATTTGCCTTAATACAAAAGTCCAAACATCCATAAAGGAATGCGATTGCCATGTCCTGTCTCCGTGCTGTCAACAGCCAAGTAACTATCGGGAACGTCTTTTATCTGTTCGAAGGACTTCTTGCGCCCACCTACCTCAAACAGATATTTGTGATTTACGAGGAAATCACCTTGTTTAGGATAGTTGACCTCATTGGTAGCAGCGAGCTGATTGTTGAAGAAAACTTCACGTACGGTTCCTATCTGTATGTTTGCAGAAAGGGCATACATGAGATTGGAATTATTGAGGAAAATCTTATCTGGCTTTGCTAACTGTTTCATGTTCTTGGCTTCGGATGTCAGGAGCGACAACAAAGCAGCCCTCTCTAAGAGATAGAGCATCTTCATGCCAAGATTTCGATTGGTCTCCAACTGGCTATAAAGTTCGTTCATGTTGGGTGTCTGGGGAACGTGCTCAGCCAGTATCATCAGCATACGTTCAGTCTTTCGTATGGTTTCGTATGAGATGTCCTCAATGGCAGGAAGGTCCTCGTAGAGTACGGTTCGGATAACCGATTGCAGACGCAGTTCAAAACCATCGCCATCCTTCTTGTAAAAAGGGTAGTAGCCATGTTTGAGGTATGTCTCGAAGTGCCCAAGCACTCTCACGTCAGCGGTTATATCCATGGCTAAACGTTGATGGTTTGCAAGCAGGTCATCAAGAGTGATAGCTGGTATTTCCATAATACCTTCAAAAGTCAAATACTCACGGAACGACATTCCATGTAGAGTATAAATCAACTGACGACGTGAAATATCACCCTCGTTCTGATCTATCTTGAGCATCGAAGAACCAGTATAAACCACATGCAGATCAGGGTATTCGTCTGCTATATTCTTGATGAGTGTCTGCCAGTTCTCATACTTGTGAATCTCATCTATGAAGATGTGCGTACCTCCATGCGTATAGTGATACTCAACCACCTCTGACAATGAGTGAGTCTTGAACCACATATTGTCCAAAGACACGTACAGAGCCTTCTCTGGAGATTCATGAAATTCCTCCTTGATTCGCTGCAGCAACATGGTAGTCTTGCCAACGCCACGCGCACCCTTTATACCAATCATCCGTGCATTCCACTTAATCTGCTCGTAGAGATAACGGTGGAATGTAGTTGTAGTACGAGCAACCATCCTGTTGGAGGTGAGATAAAGTCCTTCTATAGTTTGTATTTCCATAATTCCTGCAATTTTTCGCAAATTTACAAAAAGTATTTGGAAATACTAAAACTTAGAGTAAAAAAGTATTTGAAAATACTAAATTAGCATAAAATATAGTATTTTGAAAGACTTTTTCGTGGTAAAAAGAGCCATAATGTCTCAATACCTTTGGGAGAATTTCAATCATATAGCAATTTATTCTCCACGAGATAGGTTATTCCGAACCCACCTTGTCCGAGTACATTTTCTATTTTGTATTTACCACCTTTGAGGACAGACCAAGAAAACCACAGGACACGGTTTCTTTCAAGTCAAACGTACCACCTTCAACTTTAATCATCTTAAAATCGACACCATTGACTCTAAATAATATTGCATCTTCGGTTTCTTTACCTTTTAATAATATAGCAGACAAAAGTTCCTCTTCTTCTTTTCTTTTTTTTCAATTCTTCTTCAAGTTTCTTTTGTTCTTCTTCTTTTTCCGTTCCCATTTGAAGAAAACATAGTATCTCTGCACTTGAAAAACAAGCAAAATTTCAAAGGTAAACAAAAACATTCTTTTTCTCTCCAAACATCCCATCATTCTACCAAACACCCCTCAAACCCTTTGTACATAAGGGATAGAAGAAGGTAGAATGTTTGTGCAACATTCTACCAACACCCTACCAACATTCTACCAACAAAAATGAGACTAACGCTTTATTTATCCTACTTCATTATACCATCATCCGTATCTCTAAGATTAATGGTCTTGTCTGTTGAGCGGTATTTTTTTCCTCGGCTTATACGCCATGAGACACCAAGTATTAGGCTATTGCCACTACTCCTGTCATAGACAGTTGTATGTTTATGAAGGTCTTTGTTTAGAATTTCGCCCTCGCTGGATTTATAGTTCTTGGTTAGAGGATTCCCCCATGTTAGAGAGAACTGCCAATCTTTGTGTTGGTAGGATGCTTGTAGAGCGGCGTACGCCCCATTATATCCTTTCTTTTCACCTTCAAGAAAGCGATTACCGTTATCTACATATGCCATTAAGGTGAATTTCCCCAGATATGCGGTTAGGTCACCTGTACAATACCATGAAGTGTAGAAATGTGAATAGTCATTGCCATAGTTGAAACATCGTTGCATTCCTCCATAAACAGAAGCCTGAAGTTTCTCTGGCAAAATCCAATAGTTTGCGTATGCAGAAATACGTAACAAATCTATCTCCTTTTGATTTATCTGAGTATAGATAAATTTGTCGTCAGCAATTCGCTCATAATGTGCCATGTTAGGCTTGTTACAATAACGATAAAATCCATCCACAAATGCGCTCCATCTTTGGTTGTTGTATGATAAACGTAGGCTTTGGTCCATATCTCTACTCGGCTTCAAGGCGGGGTTACCTACTGTATATTCCATACTGTTTGTCATTATCGTCGCATCATTGATCATCGCTATACGGGATGCTCTGTCGCCCATCTGAAATGTATATTTCAACTGCATTCCATTCTTGAAATTATATGCCAAAGACGCTTTGGGACGAAACGTCCAAAAGTCGTAGTTGTGTTCATTCTGATTGTAATGTATGTAACTCACTCCTAATCCTAACGCATAACGGAAGTTTTTCAACATACCTTTGATTTCACTGAACCCATAAAGGTTATTGTTGTTCATCTCCGTTAGGGCATAGGCATCGCCCAGATAGTCATTCTTGGTATATTTGTATCTGTAATTTAATCCTGCAGAAAAGTCAAATGGTTTCAGTTTGTTCTCGTAAATCACCTCTGTAAGAGCAGAGGCTGTCCTACCTTTCACATCGTACTGGTAGGGTGTTCCTTCATCGAAATAGCTGCTTGCATTCGTATTGATGTAAGTACCCACGGCATTTGCTGTTAGTGACTGGCGAGGTGTGAGCTGACGGAACAAATATAGGTCGAGCACAGGTGAATTGGAACGGCTACTATTTCTGTATGTAGCTGTTTGGTGTACACCGCCATCAACAACATCTTTTATACTGTAATTGCCAGGCTCTTTATTTATATTGTCACTTAAAGAAGCCTGAAAAACGTATGCTGTGCTGTCAGCATAATTATATGTGAGTTTGACATTATGCGTAAGTCCCTTGCGAAGCGTTTCCACATCATTTCGTTCGATCGTACGAATACTGCCATCATTCAAAGTATAATCAGCAGTTTCTTTCACCTCAGAATCTTTCGATTGGCTACCGTTGAAATTGTACGAGGCTGAAAATTCACTCTTGCCAGAATTCCACTTGCCATACACCGTACCATCTCCTTGCCATGATGTCAGTAGTGATGTGACATCAGCACCAAATGCATAACCAGTATCATTGCGTTTGGTGATGATGTTCACAACGTATGCAATGTCTTCGCCGTATCGCACACCTGGATTGTCTATAAAGTCAACCTTTCCGATAAGCTTAGGATCAAGCGCCAGCATCTCTTCCTTGCCAACAATGATTCCGTTGATGCGAATCTGCACGCCAC
>CALBJW010000056.1 GCA_937893145.1 uncultured Prevotellaceae bacterium
TTGACATATATAAAATTATTTTTGAACTATTACTTATCCTATATAGATTTGGAGCAAAACCTATAGAGGTTTTGTCATGTCCGTGCAGACGGACAACCCCAAACTTGCGGTGGTTTAAGGCAAAACATGCGGTCGAATGAAGCTAAACATACGGTAGTTTTTACCCAAACATACGGACGAATCATAGCACAAAAACTATGGTTCGTCTGCTTTTTTACTGAATTTATGGTGATAAAGTGGTGATAAAATGGTGATGATTTTAAGCGTATTAATCTAAATAACAATTAATTAACTCAAAAATGGTGGTGATAAACAAATTATGGTGTTATTTTTTTAGAAATAGACATCAAAAGACAGCAAAGAAAAAAGAAGAGAAAATGTTTATGGCAGAGAGCGAAAAGATGCTCCGCAAGTCGATGACCTCAAACAAGACAAATGAGAACTCAAGAACAGCTCTGCGTTCGTTTATGAAGTTCTGCAATCGTGACGATATACCTATATCCAGCATTACTGCCACTCTGATTGAACAATACGAACGATGGCTTTGGGACAAAGGAGTGACTCGAAACACCTCTGCTGCATATATGCGCTCACTACGAGCCCTGTACAATAAAGTGGCGAAAGGCAAACAACGAAGAGTCCATCCATTTGCTCGAGTAGTAACATCATGCCAACCAACTCAGAAGAGGGCAATCAGTACATCCGACATTCAAGCAGTAGCAAAGTACAACACGAGCAACAAACAACAAGAATTGTCACGCGACCTCTTCCTCTTCTCCTTCTACTGCATGGGAATGCCATTCATAGATATTGCCTATTTGAAGAAGAACCAGATTCGTGGCGACACCCTCACCTACAGGAGACAAAAGACAGGAGTAGAAATAGTGATGCATCTTGAACCTGAAGCAGAAAGCATCATACAGAAGTACTCGGATCCCAAATCTCCCTATGTATTTCCAATCCTCACATTAGGTCGAGACACTCAAAAGACATACAGAAGTAGCCTCTCGCTCCACAACAAATACTTGCGAAATCTTGAAAACACACTCTCACTTTCGGCCCATCTTTCTTCTTATGTACCTCGCCACACTTGGGCAACACTTGCCTACCACGAAAGTGGTGACCTCCAACTCGTATCTTCTGCCATAGGACATTCAAGTCCGAAGATTACTCACACATATATCAAGCCGCTTTCTGGAGGGAAAACAGCGGTATTGAACAGGAAATTAATAAGTTTAGTGAACAAAAACACCTATGCTGAATAGGTAGGAATAATAGTTTAGTTAATGACCGCAAAGTTAGTATTTATTAACGAAATTGTAATATATATAACAAGTAAAATTTCAATTTTAGTCCTATTTTTAACAATTAGACCATCTATTTGCTACATAGCCATACAAATTCTTGTGTTGGAGATGAATATGTGTACACCTATTCAGCATAGGTGTGATTACATAATGCAATAACCGTGGTATTTTTTACCAATCTAACAAACAAAAACTATCGGGGTGAAAACATTCTTTAATAATTAATAAGGTGTAATTATTACCCCCATGAACATAGAAAACAATTAACAACAAAATACAAACATTTATGGAAAAAAAACGAGAATTAAAAGTGTATGAGTCTCCATCACTAAGAGTGGTGCAGAGCAAATTTAGCGTGTCTTTCTTGGATATGTCAGTTATCAATGCACACATCAACGACGGAACGGCTTCTGGCAGTTCTGCAGTCTATGGTTATGGTGATGATGTAGAAGAGGACGATTCTTGGAAAGGATTTTATGGGGGTTATAATCACTGATAATAATTAATAATGATAATAATGAAAAGAATTTTTTATTCCTTAGTATTGTTGACATTTTTTGCATGTACAGAAAATGAAGACATTTCCACACCTTTAGACAAGAAGGTGCAAGTAGAAGTGGAGCCATTAACACTCGACGAGAGCTTTACAAATATTTACGGAGATATAGGAGCAAACAATCTTTCTACAAGAGTAGCTATTGATTATCTTCGCCATCCAATTCAGTTCAACTGGTCTTCAGGGGATAAAATAGGTGTATTCCCCCTTAACGCTGCATTCTCAAATGGAGTGTCTGCACAGGCAGGATTTCAAGCATATAATGGAGTCTCGACTCCTACCGGGGATTATACATCTGTTCCATTTACCGAATTCAATCCTGAAGGTTTTGGTTTGGTAAATGGATGTGATTATGCTGCATACTACCCTTATGATCCTAAAAACACAAGAACCGATGAAATTGTGTTTGACTATAATTATTTGTCACAAGGCGTGGAGGAATTTAATGCTCTTCCAGTTAAAGATGGTGAATATATATTGGGAAGAACACAAGTCCAAGACCACTGCTATATGATTGCTGATGCAGTAAAACCTAAAGATGATATAACCATTTTCCACTTTGAACATGTGGGAGCAATGGTTGGTTTTCATTTGACTTTTGATGATATCATAGCAAGGCAAGGAATTTATGGAGTAGAATTTGGATCTCTTCAAGTTAACAATGTAAAGATTTGGCTTATAGACAAAAAAGGGGGGAAAGTAAAATTCCCTGGCTATGCATTAGGAGACCTCAGTAAGCAAAACAATAGAGGCGTAAATGTGAATTTGAACTCTACAGCAAAAGTATCTACTAATGATTTGGACCATTTAGATCTGAAAATTAAGAAAAAAGGGGATGGAACATCTACAGGACTAATAGAACCTACACTTTCAACTTGGGGTTATGCTGGATCTGGAGACTTTTCGAAAGTAGATCGAGAATATAAGTATTCTGGCAGTATGGACATTATGTTATGGTTGTATCCCCAAGATCTCACAGACATAGACTTCTTAGTAATAGCAGAATGTCAAAGTAAAAGCGGTCAAAAACACCATTACGGTACAATACTTAAAGGCAATAAAAAGTTATATTCTGGAGTAGCCTATGCTTTCAACCCACAAATGCACTGTATAGATGACAAAGAGAATCTTGCCACTATTTTTGCGGAATATAATATTATAAACAACAAAAATGCAGCAGCATACTTAGATAAAGATTTTGAACTTTACATAGGAAGTTTCTTTATTGGCTTTATAGAACTTAGAGAAAAATAAAACATTATGAAAAAGATAAATTATTCTTACTTACTTTTATTCATTATGTGCATGTTTGCATCATGTACTAATGAATACAACGATGCTGTGTCTTCAAAGCAACACATACTCTTAAATATTGAGGACTATAAATTCCCTGAAATGGGTAGTACAGAATTAGCAACAAGAACCACAAAATTATATTATAACGGATACAACGCAGACGACATTTCACAGAGTAGATGTTGGGATGAAAAATTCTCACACTACGATGATTGGACACCAAGATGGCAATTTGAAACATACGAATCGTTTGCTGCGGGATATCGTGATGTATGGGTAGTTGATGACGAGATCGGAATTTTTGCAGGTTCACATCATGATCAGAAGGCAAAAAAGATTACAGTTTCCTCTGAAGATTTTAATGCTCCAAAATTTGAGAACAACAATCAATTATATTATTATTATAACACAACCGAAACATTTAATGGAGAAACAATTAAAAACAATGAACAATCTCCTATAATATACCTTGATAGAAATCTGGGAGATTTTACACTTTATGAAGGTGAAAAGTATTTCATGTTTTACCCATACAGTGAAAACAAACCTACAGAACTCCCATTTGACATATCTGGCCAGATACAAAGGGGAAATGACAATATAGACCACCTAAAAGGGGAGCACACTTATCTGTGCACTATGAAAAAAAATGACGCTGGAGAAGATTCTCCTTTTTATAGCGTGTTTGCCAATCAAACACTGCTTACTGGAGTATGTCACCCTACAAGTATCATGCGATTCTGTTTTGGAAAACTTCCGGACGATTTCAAGGGCAAGTCTGTGACTGTGACATGTCTTGATGGAGGTGTGCCAAAGCAAGTATTTACAGAAACAGGTACTCTTGATGCATACAACAATGGTACTATTACGGGTGAACTTAAGAGTAGCATTTCTATTACTTTACAGGATGAAGAAGGTAATGTGGGTATGCCTGTTGATAAGAATGGTATGCTTTTTGTTCATATGCAGGTTGCACCAGCAAACACCACCGATTGTATATTGGAGTTTACATTGGAAGGACTCGATGGCAGTAAATATAAAACATATCGTGTAGTAAGGATGGCACATTATTTATATGATGGAACACCTGTAATAACAACAGAATTAAACGCTGGATGGTTCTACAACTACAACTTTTGGACAAGAGAGTATTTTACAGAATTGAATCCTTCAAAAGATGAAATGATGGAAAATACAGAATGGAAATATTTTTTAAATGAATGGGAAAAAGACAAATGTACTGATAGCCATGTGTATTGGATAATTCGTGACTATTATCATTTCCTCCGCCCTGCAGACGAATATACTAACCAATAACCGAGACAAGATAATATATTATGAATAGAAATATATATATACTATTGTTGCTTACAGCAATATTCTCATCTTGTTCAAAAGATGAATTTGTGTCAAATGATGATGACACATCGAGAAATACAACATCAAGAATTGCTTTTTCAGTTCCAGACTCAGTTTATATTTTTAATGATTCCGAGTTGGCAACAAGAGGATTTGCAAGAATAAAACAGAACAACGATAATCTTACTATATTCGAAGAAAATGATGAATTTTCTTTGATAAAATGTACGCCTGGTTCAAAAAAAATGAATTGTAAAATTGGCGCAAAAGATTACGAGGTTGATGGAATAAGTACAACAACACAAAAATTAGAAACACATGAATTTAACTCGTACTATTACCGTGTTTATAATATGTTTGATAATAACCAACGCTCTTTTCATCTTATTTTCAATCGTTACTCTTTACCAGACGGAGAGAACTTAGAAGAAAGAACTAATTATGTCGCAGTATATCCATATCAAGCAGGTTCTGATGAATCTGACAAAATCTCTTTAGATTGGCACAAAGAACAAACATGTGTAGCGAATAAACCAGATGCTTATTATTGCAACAATTATGATTATGACATTTTTGTGGCAAGAGGAACATCTGGCCCAACAATAAAAGCATTTCGCAACGAAGAAGGAAATGAAAGTATTATAGACTTTGTTCCTTTAGAATTGGCATTTATTCAACTTACCACAAAATATATCACTACTTTAAGTGGCATTCCATCAGGAGAATCGGTTGATTATGTAGAGTACGAGTTTACAAAGGGTATTAATAATTATTATCTCCATTGGAATGGCTATAGAGTATTAAAAAACACCTATGGTATGGAAGGAACAACAACAACATATAAAGTCAATTTGAAATCAAGTGAAGGAGCATCTGGAGTAATGCCTATTTCATCTGGCGACTTCTACAATGAAACACAACTCAAAGTTGCAGTAACCTTTGTACCTATGGGATATTATTTTGAAGACAACCCTGTAAAAATTAAAGCTCACACTACATCTGGAAATTTTTATGAAGGTTTGTTAGGAAAACCTTATGAAGGGTATTGGGAAGGGAAACCAGAATATTATGGACATAATCCTTCTTATCAAATAAAAAATTATGTAAAGGAAGGTGGTTGTGATAATATCTATCACGCTTCGAAAGTTATGCTTAAACAAACAAACAATTAAACTTAAAGAAAAATGAAAAAAATACATATATTATTGGTTTTATTTGCATGTATCCTTGCAGCATGTACAAAAGACGATGCAGAGCAAATGAATTCCGAGAAAGCAAAGAGCCATATTAACATGAAAGTTCATGATTTTATCATGAACAATGAAAACTTTGTTGGCACTCGTACATCTCATAGCATTGACTTTTCTGCAGGTACATTTAAGACAACATGGCTACCTACATCTGATTTCATCGAGGTATATGCCATTGCTGAAGAAGAAGTGGCAATTTCCCATGTACCTTTCGAAATCAATTCATACAGTAGTGAGCATCCTGACGACAAGTCATACTCAAAATTTACAGGAAGTGGTTTCGGATTAATCAATGGATATAAATATGCTGCAATATATCCTCGTACAGAAAGTCAGGATGACCCTGAAAATATTATTGTTGATTTCTGTGAATTATTAAAAGATATCACCATCAAGCCTAATGACCTATCTCACTTGAGCAAACTGGACTATCTTTACACGAAGGAAGCTGTTAGTCCTAATGGGAATACATGCGACATGGAATTTTATCACATGTCTGCAATTGTTGCAGTTAAAATGATAGCAATAAATGATATTACCTTTGATCAGATTAATTTTTATAGGACATTTGCAGGAATGTCTGGACTACCACCTACGACCCAAAGACCTGCATTAATAAATAATGGGTATATAGTTAATCTTAAAAAAGGAACTCTTACTCCTAATAATAAAAATACAAATAACTTAAACTTTAAGGTTGAAGAAACCTCATTAAAAAGAGGCGAAATAGTTACTTTCTACTTAGTGATTCCTACTAAGAATAAAGGAACAAACGGAAACTACTATTGGAGTGGAAAGCTTGGTTTTAAGTTGTCAAATAAAGGCACAGAAATGTCTGAGTGGTATGTCCAAACAAATCAGGAAGACTATTATGCTGGTAATGTTTATAGTGAAGTATATGCACTTAAGTAAAAAATGGAACAAACTAAGAAAAGCATTTATTTTCAAAATATAATCCATTTTGCATGGTATATGCTTCTGTCTCTCATTGTCGTTTCCTGTTCGAAAGGAGACGACAATGAAGAGGTAGTGGAATATCATCTGCTGCATATCACTACAGAAGAGTTTGTGGACAACAACACTAATGGTGTTTACGAAAACTACGACTTCTGCTGGGAAGAGAAGGATAAGGTGGGTGTATTCCCAATAGCTCCAAAAAAGGACGGACAGTTTACCACATTCTATTTTAGCCAAAGAGGACTTGACAACAACAGTGCTTTATTCTACACTTTTAGTCAGGACTTTTCCGCAGCTCAATATTATTTGGCTTACTACCCTTACAACGAACGCAATTTCGCATTCGAAACGCACAAGAGCATAGAAATATCGTATTTCAACCAGATGCAGTATGACAACAACAGTACTCGCCATCTTCAGGCATACGACTACCTCTTCACTCGCTCGATTGAATCTGGTGATAAATTCATGGAAGTGGTTGCAGGACATGTAGGAAGTCTCGTTTGTTTAGAATTGGGCAATGTGCCAGACGATAAGCTTTATCAGTCAGTAGATGTTAGTCTGAAAAGCGGAAAGGAACTTGTTCAAAATGCTTCCTTAGACTTGAGCAAGAAGGATGGTACGCTGTACAACCAAAAGCCTGCAGAATCGATAGAATTACGACTCTACAATACTTCAACAAATCTCTTAGGTATTGCACCAGACAATAGCAAACTTTGTCTCTACCTAATGATGGCTCCTCAGCAATTCGGAAAGGATAGTTTCGTGGTTTCACTCAATGCCACTGATGGTCAAACGATTTGCTATGAATTTGATGCTCCTGAGAAATTTGAAGCTTCTAAAGCATACTGTTTTATCTCAAAATAAGAAATGTATATGCAAAAAACAATAGCGGCTGTTCTTGTAATTTTGTTTTCATACATAATAGGATTAACTCCAAATTGTTATGCAGACGATGAAACAGGCAACAGCGATAATAAAACAATATTTGCTGACACTATGGGAGGTGGCGCTTCTATCAACAACGGAGCTGTAATATCTGATCCTTATGGCGATTCGTTGATAAACGCAATATTAACAGACATCAATTCTGCTAAAGCAACTAATTGCTCAAAATCGCAAAAAGGTATTGTTTACGATTTGCAAGGACATAGGATAAAGCAAATGAAAAAGGGACACATCTATATTATTAATGGTAAAAAAATCATATTTAAATGATTGCCATTCTTAAATATCAGGTGATGTGTTCTGTCAAAAAGTTGAAATGACAAAAAAACATTTACAATCACTATATTATAATTTTATTTATTTGATAATTACATAAATGCAGATTTCGGGTTTCAAGCGTGAAACACGAAAGTTAGTTAGCAAATAAATGGGTTATCGCCATTTGCTGTGAAGCAAGTGGCGATTTTTTAAAGACTAAGAACACGGAAATAAATAGAAGTGCTCCCATCAAGGAATATGATTTGGAAATACATATCCCGAGATGGGGAGCACCATTAACAAACGAACAACAATATATTTTATAGTGAAAAGTGAAAAGTGAAAAGTGAAAAATTTCCTACCGGAAGAGTGGGTCCTTTGGGGATAGCCTACCGGAAGAGTGGGTCCTCTTGCTTTTCTTACGGAGTGAAAACACCTCTTGCACCAAGGCGGAAGCAAATTTTTCACTCTTCACTTTTCACTTAATCCTATACAGCAGAGCATTCTGGAACACCATTGGACGATGGTGGGAGAAGAAGATGAGTCCTCCCTGTTCGCTGCGAACCTCTTCAAGCACACGACCATCGTATGGGTGGAGGATGTGGGCAAGGACTTCGCCTGGCTGTACATAGTCGCCAGCTACACGACGGCGGACATAGATGCCGGCATGGTGGGCTGTGACGGAGGTGAGTGTCTCTTCGTCGATGAAGGCTGACTGATAACCAGGAATCTGCATTCTGGATTCGGCAGGAGTGCAGAGCGTTTCGGTGTTGTAGAGGAAACGAACTACGGCATCAACTGTCTGCTGGGATGTGACGGGGTCGATGTGGTCGGTTTGTCCCGCATAGATACTGAAAGATGAGGTGTTCCAAATCTGCCAGTTGTAGTTGAGAAGTGTGGTGTCGAAAGGCAGTGGCTTACGAGTTGTGATGTATGGGAATCCAAAGAGGCGTGCCGACTCAATGTCTTCATAACCAGTGCTGAGCATACGAACATGAGGAACAAACTCGCCAGGAACATAGAACGAGGCAAGTTGCATACCATAGCGAAAGCCTTCAAGGCGCTTGAAGATGGCTGCTGCGATGCGCTGGGTGGTCTCGCCCTGGTCGTAGCCTGGGAACATACGGTTGATGTCGGTATTGTCCATCGCCCAGAAACGACGGCCCACATTCATGGAGAATGGGTTGCACGACGGTATGACAAGAATGCTCTTGCCTTCGGCTATCTCTCCACGACTCTCAATCTCCTGAAGAGCCTTGACTATCTGTGAACATACATACTGCTGCTGCACCTCGTCGCCTCGCATAGGACCTACGATGCAGGCGGTCTTCTCACAGTTTCCATCCTTCGAGTCGCCCGAACCAAACCAATAGCCCTCGATACAGAAGTCGTCACGGTAGGTGGACTTCATCTTGAATATTATCTCTTTTCTCATTGTTCTGCTGCTGATACTGCCTCTACGATTTCTTTTTCTTGTTCATTAAAATGGAAGATACGCGCCATGAGCGAACCTTCATAGACGATTGGGTAGGCACGGATAGTGAATAGGAAGCCATCGATTGGAGATGTCACATCGGAAAGTACCTCACCAGTAAGCGGATTGACAATAGCTCCTATGCTCTGACCTTTGCTGACAATCTTGCCTGTTCGCATATCTGTAAGGAACACTCCCGAGCAGTCGGCATTGAGGAAGGTCACTCGTTCGCCCTTGCAGAATACTGATGGGAGAAGTGGACCTGTCTTGGTGTCGGTAAGGTCGATGTCGCCCTTCCAGATACCCATCTCACGCATGAGGTTGAAGATTCCCTTGACGAGGTGGCAACACATGACATTATTGATGCGCTGCCCTACTCCCATCTCCACAACAAGGCATTTGGTGCCTGTGGAGTTGAGTGAATGGGCAAGTGTCGCTTCAAGTACCGTAGCTGCATCATGCACCCAGATGAAATCTACTCCAAGATGATTGGCGTATGGCACAAGCATCTGCTCGTTCAGCACATTGATGCGCACCTGTGGCGACTCACGAAGATAGAGGTTGGAAGAGTGAATATCGAGAACCATGTCAGCACCCTTGAGGTCCTCACAAATACGATAAGCAGTCTGTTCCACCATAGTACCATGCTCATTGCCAGGGAAGATGCGGTTCATGTCGAGGTCGAAGTTTGGTACGCCTCGCTGAATGGTATCAATGCCCAGAGGGTTGAGTGCTGGATATATCTCGACGATTCCATC
>CALBJW010000057.1 GCA_937893145.1 uncultured Prevotellaceae bacterium
TCCTTATCACGAACCTTGTCGTATGGGAGGTAACCGAATGACTCCTCACCACCACCGATGTACTTCTGCTTGCCTTCAGAGAGAGCGATTTCGCGAGCAATCCACTTGAAGCCTGTGTAGCAGTCACGAATCTCAACATTGTTGCGCTTTGCAATCTCAGCGATAGCTTCAGTAGTCACGATAGTCTTGACCATGAAGTCTGTTGGGTTGAGCTGACCGAGCTTCTTCTTGTTCTCGATGATGTAGTAAGAGAACATCATTGCAGTCTGGTTACCGTTGATGATAACCCATTCGCCCTTAGAGTCGCGGCAAACGATAGCGAGACGGTCTGCATCAGGGTCTGTAGCAACTACGAGGTCTGCGTTGAGCTTAGTACCGAGCTTCATACCGAGAGTCATTGCTTCTGCGTTCTCTGGGTTTGGAGAAACGACTGTAGGGAAGTCGCCATCAACTACCATCTGCTCTGGTACGACATTGATGTTCTGGAAGCCCCATGAGCGGAGACAGAGAGGAACGATGACGCGACCTGTGCCGTGCATAGCAGAGTAAACGATGTTGAGGTCCTTCTGCTTGTTGATGACCTCCTGGTCAACGAGTGCCTCATGAACTGCCTGCATGTAGTCGAAGTCCATTTCACCACCGATAATCTGGATGAGGTCTGGGTTTGGCTCGAACTTAACCTGGTCGATAGTAACCTTGTTTACTTCGTCAATGATACCTGTATCGTGTGGAGCAAGTACCTGAGCACCATCTGCCCAGTAAGCCTTGTAACCGTTGTATTCGCGTGGGTTGTGAGAAGCTGTCACGTTAACACCAGCCTGAGCGCCGAGCTGACGGATAGCGAATGAGATTTCTGGTGTAGGGCGGAGGCTCTCGAAGAGATAAGCCTTGATGCCGTTTGCAGAGAAGATAGCTGCTACTGTCTCAGCGTACATACGACCGTTGTTGCGGCAGTCGTGACCAACTACAACTGCTGGCTGGATGTCTGGGAATGCCTTGTTGATGTAGTTTGCGAATCCCTGAGTAGCCATACCAACGATGTACTTGTTCATACGGTTAGTACCAGCACCCATGATGCCACGAAGACCACCAGTACCGAATTCGAGGTTCTGATAGAATGCGTCGATGAGGGCAGTCTTGTCCTCTGCTTCGAGCATTGCCTTTACTTCTGCCTGAGTTTCTGCATCAAATGCAGGTGTGAGCCACTTCTGTGCCTCAGCTTCACATTTCTTGATAAGTTCTAAATCCATAGTATAAATATTATTTTGAGTTAAGATTTGTTCACTTTGCAAATATAGAACAAAAATCCGAAAGCATTGATAAGCTTTCGGACTTTTTTTCGGGAATGCAACAAAAATGTTTATGATTATCTTGTTTGTGAAACAAATTTTATTTCATAAGATACTTATCGCCTGTTTCCTTCACGATGCGCTTGCGGTATGCTTCTGGGTATCCAGGACGCTCAGGAGCTTCTACATAGCCATGCTGTGTCTTCTTGAACGAACCATCTTCGTTGACTTTCTTCACCGCCATGTCATTGTGCTTCACGATGAGGAACTTGAGGAGCTTGTCCCAACTCTGCATCATCATCTGTGAATTGGCATCGCAGATGGTGGTGAGGAATGTGGAAGCCTCGTCCTTGCCGTTGGCATTGTATCTTTCGAGGGCATTCTTGGTGATGGCTGCTTCTGCAGAGAAGAGTTCGAGTTCGAGATTACGAGCATTGAGGAGGTCTGGGAACATCTTCTCGTAGTAAGGATATACCATGTTGCTCACTGTGTTCTGGAGCCAGAAGGCAGATTCCCAGTTGAAAGTCACATCGTCCTGAACATCCTCGATGCGGCGGAAGCACTTTGGCACTTCGTTGATGCCACAGTAGAGAGGCACGAAAGGAGCCATATTTGGGTCGTCGTTTGTGAACCAAGCAATACCACCGATGCAGTCAGGGTAGTTGGAACGCATCTGACCTACGAAGCAGAAGCTGGTCTGCTGAGTCGAGATAGGACGCTCGTTGAAATACTTCTTGCCATCAACCTCGAAAGAGAGAGGAGTAGGGCGGTAAGGCATATTGTAAGGACCAGCACCAATCTCGTTCTGAATGTCGAGAGGAGTGCCTTCGTAGTGGTCACGCATACATCCCATCACATCCTGAAGAGTGACAGGTTTCTTTGGCTGCATGAAGAGAGGCATTTCGCCCTTGAAGTCCTTGCCCATAGCATAGTCGATGAACTTGTCCATGCCGTCGCAGAGGCGGTTGAGGATGCTCCAAGCACGAGCATCACAGTAGCGTACACCACCGAAGTCGAGTGGGTTGTAGGCATCACGGAAAGAGAAGTCCTTGTCCTTGCCAGAGAAGTAGCCCTTAGCACGAGCAAACTTGATGACATCCTTCGAGTAAAGCACATCACCCTTCTTGTACTGTGAGAAACGAGTGATGCGGCTCTGGTTGGCATGACAGCTAACACAGTCGTCTGGAATGCGGACAGCAACCCAAACAGCACCCTTCTCGCCTTCGCCCTTACCAATCATCTCAAGAATCCAAGCCTCGTTCTTGTCGGCAATGGAGAACGATTCGCCCTCCGAAGCATAGCCATACTTGTCAACGAGTGAAGTCATGATGTTGATGGCATCACGAGCCGATGTGGCACGCTCAAGACCGATGTAGATGAGAGAACCGTAGTCAATCATACCCTCCACCTTGTAGAGCTCTTCACGACCTCCGAAGGTAGTTTCGGTGATGCTAACCTGATTCTCGTTCATCTGTCCTACCACATTGTAAGTGCGGGCAGCCTGAGGAATCTCGCCCATGTACTTGTTCGAATCCCAGTCGTATATCTTGCGCATCTCGCCAGCAGCATGTGTGCCACCACGATGGCTGTAGATATTGCCGTACATGCCGTAAGAATCGGCACTATAACTAACGAAAACGCTTCCATCTGCAGAAGCCTTCTTGCCTACAATGACATTAGTGCAAGCGTGTGAAGTTAAAAGATAAAAGTTAAAAGTTAAAAGTGCAAGTAATATCTTTTTCATGATTCTTATATTTTTTAGTGAAGAGTGAAGAGTGAAGAGTGAAGAATTTCCTGCCGGATTTGTTATCCTTACCAGAGGATAAACTACAGCGGTAGCAAATTCTTCACTCTTCACTCTTCGTTCTTCACTCTTATTTTATAATAAGTTTGTCTGAACCTGCAGCCTTGAAACTCATGTCGAGTCCCTTGACAGAGTGAGTCAAAGCACCGAACGAGATGAAGTCAACACCAGCCTGTGCATAAGGAATCATGGTGTCGAAAGTGATACCACCCGATGATTCTGTCTCGGCACGACCTGCAACGAGTTCTACAGCCTTCTTTGTGTCCTCAGGAGTGAAGTTGTCGAACATGATGCGGTCACAACCCTCAGCGAGTGCCTCTTCAAGTTCCTTCCAGTCACGAACCTCACATTCAATCTTGAGGTCCTTGCCGTGGTCCTTGCAGTACTGCTTAGCACGAGAGATAGCGTTGTGAACACCACCGCAGAAGTCGATGTGGTTGTCCTTGAGGAGAATCATGTCGAAGAGACCGATGCGGTGGTTCATGCCGCCACCAATCTTCACAGCCTCCTTCTCCAGCATACGCATACCAGGAGTAGTCTTACGAGTGTCGAGCACACGAGTCTTGGTGCCTGCATCGATGAGAGCCTGCTGATACTTGTTTGTCATGGTTGCAATACCCGACATACGCTGGAGGATGTTGAGCATGAGTCGTTCAGTCTGCAAGAGCGACTGTTCCTTACCCTTAACCGACATTACGATGTCGCCTGGCTTAACATGAGCACCATCCTCGATATATACCTCAACCTCCATTGTAGGGTCGAAGCGGTGGAACACCTGCTTTGCTATTTCAACACCAGCAAAGATACCCTCCTCCTTGATGAGGAGTTTGCTTTCTCCGTAAGCATCGTCAGGGATGCAGCAGAGAGTTGTATGGTCACCATCACCAATGTCTTCTGAGAAGGCAAGGTCGATGAGTTTATCGTTTAATTCTTCTACGCTGAGCATATTTTTTTGTTTTGCGTTGTTACGATGTTACAATGTTACGTTGTTGCGTAAAAACTTTCTCTTAAAAATACCATCCAAGACCTACCTTGAGACCGAACTTGCTCTTTCTTGAGAAGTTTGAGATAGACATGTCCCAATATACGCTTGGTTCGATGGCGATATGTCCATTAAGGAAGAAGCAGTAACCAATCTCAGGAGTTATGATGAAATCGTTGAAACTCTTTGCCTCGTGGAGATAGTGAGCGCCAAGCTGAAGGAAGATGCCGTTCTGCTGGATATAGAAACGACCTGCACCACCAAGAGTAACCTGCTGTGCATCGCCCTTCTCATAGTTGAAACCAACGTCAGCGAGAAGCATCCAGTTGTCTTCAACCATATAACCTGCATGACCATCTACCCCGATATGGAACTTGTTATACTCGCTGTACGAAAGTCCGATACCCTGGAGATCAGCACCAAGATACATCTTACCTGCTTCAAACTGTGCAAATGCACCTGTTACACCCATAAAGGCGAGTAACATTGAAAGTAATACTTTTTTCATAAAATAACTTATTTTAATATGTATGAATAAATGCTATTTGTTATCTCCAAACTCTTCTTCTCTCTTCCTCTTCAGTTCCTCCTTCTTCTTGAGAGACCATGACAGAGCGAGAATGATGATGAGATATATGCCCAAGTTTGGCAAGTTGGTAATCCATGCATTCCAAGTTATGCCGTAGTAGATGTAGAATATCAGTCCGGCAAAGAAGAACGCTATAGGAGTCCAAATATATCGCTTCATAGGTTTGTTACTATTTTGTTTCTTTTAGAAATGTTTTTTTCCAGTTAAGGAACCATGCAAAGATGGAGAGTGTGAGCAATCCACCTATTGTGTATGCTATGGCTGGCTTGAGTTCAAAGCCTTCTGGAGCAATGAATATGTATGTGCTACATACCAATGTCATCCAGATGCCAGGAATGACAGTAATCCAACAGCACTTGTTGTTGCGAACGAGCCAAACGCTGATAGCCCAGAAGGTGAACACCGAGAGACTCTGGTTTATCCATGCAAAGTATCTCCAGATGATTTGGAAGTCGATGAACATCAAGATGATACAAATGGCAAAGATTGGCACAGAGAGCAGCACTCGCTTGTATATCTTGTTCTGCTTGTAGTGCATGAAGTCCGCTGTGATGAGTCGGGCGCAACGCAAAGCAGTGTCACCACTTGTGATTGGGGCAGCCACCACACCAAGTATGGCAAGGATGGAACCTACCGAGCCGAGCCACGAATGACAAATCTCGTTTACGATGATGGCAGGGTTTACCTTTCCTGTCTCTGGGTTTGTCATCGCAGCAAGGAGTTTTTCGTAAGGTGTGTTGCCAGCCACATCGAGCGAATCAGCAAACTTAATGGCTGCTGCAGCCCAGATGATAGCCACAAGACCTTCCGTAATCATTGCTCCGTAGAAGATAGGACGACCGTACTTCTCGTTCTTCATGCATCGAGCCATCATCGGACTCTGAGTGGCATGGAAACCGCTCACAGCACCACAGGCTATGGTGATGCAGATGCCAGGGAACAATGGAATGGTGCTTGATGGATGGTGGTTCTCGAAGGCGGTAGTGATTTCTGGCAGACTACCATCGTAGTAGAAGATGCCAAAACCTACGCCAACAGCCATCACCAGCAGAGCAAGTCCAAAGACTGGATATATCTTACCGATGAGTTTGTCGATAGGGAGCAGAGTGGCAAGGATGTAGTAGGCAAACACGACTACTGTCCATGTTGTCACCGAACCCATAACACCCCAACTGCTTGTCATGCCCGAAAGCAATGTGGCAGGAGTCTGTGCAAACACCGTTCCCACCAATATCATTAGCACGAGCGAGAATACTCGCATGGCATGTCGTGCAGAGTTGCCAAGTTCGTCACCGATAATCTCAGGCAGACTTGCTCCATCCTTTCTGATGGATATCATGCCAGAGAGATAATCGTGTACTGCACCTCCGAATATGCATCCCAACACAATCCAGAAGTAGGCTGCAGGTCCGAACATGATACCTAAGATGGCACCGAAGATTGGTCCTGTTCCTGCAATGTTCAGGAATTGTATGAGGAAAACCTTCCATGTTGCCATCGGGGTAAAGTCAACTCCATCTTCTCGCGTGAAGCATGGTGTTTTACGGTCTGTGTCAAGGCAAAATACTTTCTCAACAATGGCTCCATATACAACATAACCTATGATGAGAAGTAAAAATGCCGAAATAAATGTCGTCATTTTTTGTAATTAAGTGTTGTTTTTTCGTACTTTATCAAATTTTGAGTGCAAAAGTAGTAAATAATCCTTACCTTTGCAAGCAAAAGGTGATATAAAAATGAAATATATATATAAGGTAATAGTATTTGCGACATTATTCTTTGCACTTTTAGCATCTGCGAGAGCGCAACAGTTGGAATATACATACGAACAGAACCATCCGCTTCATGAGGTGCGTGCCGTATGGCTCACTACCATCAATTCCCTCGACTGGCCTCGACAGAAGGCAAATGATGCGGCAGGCATAGAACGCCAGAAGGCGGAGTTGTGCCGCATACTTGATGCCTACAAACGCATAAACATTAACACGGTTATCCTTCAGACACGAGTTCGAGGTTCTGTCATCTATCCTTCCAAGATTGAACCTTGGGAAATGTGTCTTACTGGCAAACCAAACAAGTCGCCTGGTTACGACCCTCTTCGTTATGCCATTGAAGAGTGCCACAAGCGTGGCATGGAACTCCACTCATGGGTGGTCTGCATTCCGTTGGGCAATACTGCTCGTCAGAAGCAGTATGGTGCTTCGAGCATTCAGAAGCGCAATCCAAAACTTGTCAAGACTGTCAAGGGCGAATGCTTCATGATTCCAGGCAATCCAGCCACTGCCGATTATATCGCTTCTATCTGTCGTGAGATTGTCGAGAACTATGATGTCGATGGCATCTCACTCGACTATATCCGTTATCCTGAGTCTGTCTTTGCCTTCTCCGATGACAATCTCTGTCCTCGAGGCAGAAACAAGGCTGACTGGAAGCGTGAGAACATCACTCGTATCGTTCAGAAGGTTCATGATGCAGTCAAACCGCTCAAGCCTTGGGTGAAACTTTCAAGTTCGCCGATAGGAAAGTACAGCAACCTCTCTCGCTACTCAGCAAAGGGATGGAGTTGTTACGATGCAGTCTATCAGGACCCTCAGGCATGGCTTCGTGACAATATTCAGGACCTCCTCTTCCCGATGATGTATTTCCAGGGCGACCACTTCTATCCATTCCTCTTCAACTGGGCAGAAAACAAGTACGGCCATCCTGTAGTGCCAGGACTCGGCATCTATTTCCTCGACCCTCGTGAAGGAAGGTGGCAGCTCAACGATGTGCGAGCCCAGATGTACACAGCCCGTGCAAGTGATGTGGGAGGTATAGCATTCTACAGAAGTGAGTTCCTCACCAAGAACTGCAAAGGCATCTACGATGCTTGTCAGCAGGAGTTCTTCCCTTATCCAGCCCTCATGCCAACGATGACATGGATGGGAAAGAAGACAGCCCCTGCTTCTCCTTCCCACCTTATATATAATAAAGGAAAACTAATGTGGGAGGGTAATGCGGCATACTACAATGTATATGGTTCAAACACTTACCCTGTCGATTGTACTCGTGCCGAGAACCTCCTCTTTGCTCGCCACGAAGGCACAACCTTCCAGATTGGAGGTCGAGCCCTCAAGATGCACTACTTCGCCGTAACAGCCTCCGACCGCTTCGGCAACGAGAGCCAGCCTACTCAGGAGAAGTACGATGGAGTAGTCATCAACGACAACCTCAATGTTCCTTACTTGATAAACCGTGACAAGGCAAAGGCAAAAAAGTCCAAACGCTCAAAAAAGACGAAACGCTAAAGCTACGAAACATTTCATTACGAAACGGCTATGCCTACGAAACGCTTCGCTACTAATAAACATATAAACTAATAAACATATAAACTAATAAACAAAACTCATGATTAAAAGAGAAACTCTGACATCAAAGCAGTATGTAGTGCCATTCACACTCATCACATCCCTCTTCTTCCTCTGGGGATTTGCTCGTAACATACTTGATGTGCTCAACAAACATTTCCATGACTCGCTCGACATTAGCAACGGAGAGGCAGCACTCGTTCAGGTCATCACATATTTTGGATATTTCGTCATGGCAGTTCCTGCCGGCATGTTCATCAATCGCTTTGGATATAAGAAGGGAGTAGTCTTCGGACTTCTTCTTTATGCCACAGGAGCATTCCTGTTCATTCCAGGCAGTCAGTATGGCTCACTCTCAGCATTCCTTGTTTGCCTCTTTGTCATCGCTTGTGGACTTGCCATACTCGAAACATCAGCCAATCCATACGCAGCAGAACTCGGAGCAAAGGAAACCAGTGCTTCGCGACTCAATTTCGCTCAGTCGTTCAACGGACTCGGAGCATGTCTTGCCCCATTCATCGTAGGTTCGTTCCTCTTCGCCGAAGGCAAAGATGCCGATGTGAGCATTCCATACGCCATCATGGGTGTGGTCGTGGTAGTGGTTGCAGTAGTATTCAGTTTCTCCAAACTCCCAGAGATAAAGCACAATTCCGAAGGTGAACTCACAGATGTAGTGGCAGAGAAGATAGAGCATCCATACTCGAAACTCTTCAAGCACAAGATGTTCCTTTTCGGAGTGTTAGCCCTCTTGGCATACGAAGTGGCAGAGATTAGTGTCAACAGCTTTTTCGTCACCTTCGCATCAGAGATGAATATTTTCACAGCCTCCGAAGCGTCCAAGTTCTTGAGTTTCGGACTCATCTTCTTCATGGTGGGCCGTTTCGTAGGTTCATGGGTGATGCAGGGCATAGCAGCCGAAAAGACACTCTATGCTTGTGCCACAGGAACAGTGATAAGCATCCTTGGAGTCATCGTGACATCCATGCTCTACAGCCAGGGCATCACATGGTTGAAGTATGCACCACTTGTGTTCGTTGTGAGCAACTATATGTGTGAAGCCATCATGTTCCCAACCATCTTCTCCCTTGCCATCAAGGGACTCGGCGGACTCACCAAGTCGGCATCATCCATCCTCATGATGACACCAGTAGGTGGATGCGCATTCTTCCTGGTTGGTCTTGTTGCGGACCACTATGGCTATGTAGCCCCATTCCTCATCCCGCTCATTGCCTTCCTCGTGGTTTGGGCATACGCTCGTAGGTTGGATAAGAATTACAAGGAAAATTAAAAAACAAAGAATCATCAGGATGTCATTTCATGAAGAATACATCTTATAGTACAGTGCTCGTGGTTGATGACAACCAGAGTATTCTCGTTTCGCTTAAGTACCTCTTGAAGAAAACCTTCGAGAAGGTACTTACGCTTTCTTCGCCCGATACCATTCTAAAGGTTATGGACGAAGAGATGGTGCAGGTCGTGCTTCTCGACATGAACTTCGCACTTGGTCTGAACACTGGCAACGAAGGTCTTTTCTGGCTCGATAACATAAAGCGTTTGCATCCTGATATTCCTGTTGTCCTCTTCACAGCCTACGCAGACATCGAACTTGCTGTTGAAGCTCTAAAGCGTGGAGCATCAGACTTTGTTGTCAAACCTTGGGACAATGTGAAACTCGTTAACACCCTCACTTCTGCCATAGACAAGCAAAACCAAGTATTGCCTCTCCAAGAGATAGAGGATGCGCATATCCGCAGCGCAGTCGATAAGTGTGGTGGCAATCTCAAACTAGCTGCCGACCTTCTTGGCATCAGTCGCCAAACGCTTTATAATAAATTAAGAACCCCGTCATCGCCTAAAGCGCTTTCGTAGAAAGAACGGCTCGACATTAGTTAATTAGGAATTGACTCTTATGTTCTCCACTTCCCTCTACCCACTCGTACTCGAAGCCATTCGCAATGGTGATTACTCCTTCCGTCTTCCAACGAAAGGACTCCTGCCTGGTGAACGTGCAGCGCGTGAGACCATCAATCAGATGATGGAAATCATGCAGGAACAGACGGAGAGCATTGAGATGGCTTCATGGGAGAAGTTGACTCGTATCCTCACTCATGAAATCATGAATTCTCTTGCGCCAATCGTTTCCTTAAGTGACACATTTATGCAAGAGGAAGACATAAAGAATTCCGAGTATTACGAAGGCATAAAAGCAATTCATGACACATCAGAAGGGTTGAGTTCCTTCGTTGATAGTTATCGCAAGTTCTCTTCCCTTCAGCAACCTCAACCAGAGACTGTTCAAGTAGCAGAACTCATAAATAGTGTTCGCTCAATATTCTCAGACAAGGACATAACGACAGATGTCGCCCCTCCAACACTTACCATGTTTGCAGATGCAAACCTTATTCGCCAAGTGCTCAACAACCTTGTGAAGAATGCCTTTGAAGCATCTGCTACTCATGTCCATATCTCAGCCTATAAGTACGATAGTCATCCACTTCATATCATAGTGAGCAATGATGGCAGAGCTATAGATGAGAGTGAGCAGCGTGAGATATTCGTTCCTTTCTTCACTACCAAACGCTCTGGTAATGGTATTGGCCTAAGCCTTTGCCGCCAGATAATGAATATCAGCAAAGGCACCATCACTCTTCTTCCTACAGGTACAAACGGCTGGAATGTTAGTTTTGAACTTGAGTTTCCGAACTGACAATTCGCCCATCAAACAGTTCTACAATTCTATCAGCATAGTCGGCATCGCGACGATTGTGGGTAACCATGATTATTGTGATGCCGAGTTGTTTGTGCAGTTTGCAGAGCAGTTCCATCACCTCCTGTCCTTGTTTCGAGTCGAGATTGCCTGTCGGTTCATCTGCCAAAATAAGTTTTGGATGTGCAATTATGGCTCGTGCAATGGCTGCACGCTGTTGCTGACCTCCAGAAATCTCAGCGGGATACATATTCAAGCGATGGCTTATTCCCAGTTCTCGCAGAATGTCACGAGTCTTGCTTTTATACATGTTTCGAGGCATACCGAGCAACTTCAGCGGCAGTTCTACATTCTCACCAATAGTCATCTCGTCTATCAAGTTGTATGCTTGAAAAATAAAACCAAGATGCTCTCTACGATATATGGTTCGTTCCTTATCTGTGAGTTTATAGACATCTTTCCCATCTATCATACAGTTACCCTCATTTGGTGCATCGAGCAATCCTATTATATTTAATAAGGTGGTCTTGCCCGAACCAGAAGGTCCCATGATGCATACAAACTCGCCATCTGCAACTTCAAGATTCACGTTGCGCAGACAATCTGTATTAGGAAATGACTTTGATATGTTTTGAAGTTTTATCATATTCTTGAAAGGGTTTTATTGCTCAACTAACCAATGTCTTGCGAGCATCCTTACGATAGGGGAGGCTATTATGGCACCAATGCACATCAACCAAATGTAATGCCGAACCTTCATCAGCAGCACCTGTCCTCGTGTCATGCCTATGATATGCAGAATCTGTATGGAATGGAGCATATATTTGCGTTCTATTATTGCAATAGAAATCAGACAAAACACGGTTGTCAGCAAACAGCAACCAGCAAATACCGCCATTTGATTAGCAAGATAAATCTCGTTGAAATACCTTGTTCCCGCATCCTCTATCACTACTTTTTTTGCGTAAAAGAACACAACGACAAAGTATGCCAACACCACGAAGGTCATTCCGAACATGAAGCAAAGCATGATTGCCCTCAACCATTTTCCTCTCCTTGACACTGCGTATCGTCCACGAGTTACAATGGTCAGTGGCTGATGAGTTGCGTAATATACAGGATAAATACCCGAAACGAAACCTATGCTAAGTGCTATTCCTAACATAAGAGGCAGCATCCAAACTGGAGCATCCTTATGTAATACTCCAATGACCAATGCGGCAATCACAAAAGCAGAAACGGACATCAAAACATATCTCATCAAGAGGTTCGTCCTTATCTGTCCTTTTGTTGTGCCAAGTACCATTAGCGTATTGTAGGTTTTCATCAACGAAGGGACTTCTGCTATTGCTGTGCATAGACTGCCAAGCATTACAATGGCAATAACCAAACTGCTACACAGAAGCATAACAAAGAATATGTGTGAAGCATGGTCCTTGTCATTTCCGAACTCAAACAAAGAATGTATGTTTATACCAGCCTCGTTAACCGTACGGAATTGACTGTAACTTATGGAGTCTGTTGCGTTTAACTTACTCAAATCCTTTATCCTAAGGTAAAAGTCCAAGATTAAAGAACTCTCTTCTTCTGTGTAATTCTTAACCTTGTAGATAACATTATTCAGTTCGCAATTAACAGGAAAATCGGCATAGACACCAACCACATTCTCCACATTTGCAGTAGCCAATGCCCCCATCTTTCTCCATCTCAACTCTTTGCCAACAATATCTGTGCTTTCGTATAGGAGCTTAGCCATAGAGGCAGGGATGAACAGGCCTGAAGTGTCTGTTGCGAGAAACTGCCCTGTTCCTGCAATCATCTCCACCTTCAGGGCGCTGAGTCCTGATGGCATAATATGTCTTACATCAGCAAGGCAAACTCCTTCCTTTCCATAAACCTTTGCATGTGTTGTACTGCCCATAGCAGTTA
This sequence comes from uncultured Prevotellaceae bacterium, assembly GCA_937893145.1. Taxonomy (GTDB): domain Bacteria; phylum Bacteroidota; class Bacteroidia; order Bacteroidales; family Bacteroidaceae; genus Minthosoma. Next base: position 12,648 of record CALBJW010000057.1, read on the forward strand.
TTCCTTCTATGTTGGCTTCGTGAACAAAAGTGTCATAAGTGTCTGCCGAGCACCTTGTGTACAGCACTTTATCCTTATCCTTAATGGAATCGTTATAGTTCAGTTGAAGAACGACTTGTTGCATAAACACAAACCACACTATGAGGGCCACCACCTGAGCGATGACCATCATAATGTGATATGTACGAATTTGCCCTTTCATTTACAAGCGGCAAAGATAGTGCATTTGTTTCTTACTGCCAAATAATCAAGGCAATAATTACTGTAAGCGGAAAGTGACAGGAAGGACGAAACGAACGCGTACAGGTCTGCCTCTCATTCTGCCAGGGCTCCATTTAGGCATGGCTGATACCACTCGAATGGCTTCCTTGTCAAGTGCAGGATCAACCGACTTGATCACCTTTGGTTCAACAATACTGCCATCCTTGTTGACTACAAACTGTACAACCACACGCCCTTGCACACAACTTTCTTGCGCTGAAGCAGGGTATCTTAGGTTCTTGTACAGCCAAGGTCCCAACTTATCCATGCCACCAGGAAATGAAGGTTGCTTTTCCACAATCTCAATAACTTCATCTTCTCCTGTCTCTTCTGGAGGTGGTCCCATAGGTGCAACTATTGCAGGACCTTGATTGGTTGTAGCAGCAGAGATGGCTTCAGTTGTTGACTCCGAACTCTCTATCTTCTCTTCGACCAAGTCTTCGTTATTGTCCACTATGTCGATTATCTCAGCCACCTGTGGTGCATCGGCAGGTGGTGGAGGAGCCGTTGTGAAGAGTGGTTGTGTGATAGGAACTACTTCCTCCTCTGATACAAAAGACGATGTAGAATACACAGCATCGGTTTCAACATATTCACGGGTTGTGAATTCAAATGCTGCAAACAGTGCAGCAAGCCCCACGATACCTCCAATGAGCAGTCCTGTTGGTCTTTCCTTCTCGAGATCTGCTTTCTTAGCCTTCTTTTCTTCCATAATAACAAACTGTGTGATTAAGTGTTATACATTGCTTTTTCTTTTTCTCAATGCAAAGTTAATCTGCTTCCACAGCTTGCTACCAATCTTTTTTCATACAAAATGTATTGTGTCAAAATATTAGACACTTTTATGTCCAAATCTTATACACAAAGCCATTCCCCCTCCCTCTTTAGGGATTTTCCCGAACAAATTATACATTTTCCTCTTTCATCATCCCTCAAAATACAATAACTTTGCGATGTGAATAAAACGAAACGCTTCGCTACGAATGAACATATAAACCAATATACTCATAAACTCAAAAAGATATGAAAAGATTTTTTGCTATTGCTCTGCTCGGCATCTTTACTGCTCTTGGTGCTAACGCCCAGTATCGTGGTGGTTATGCAGGTTATTCTCCTGTAATGCCATCTCGTAGAATAGGTGATTACTATAGTTGGAACCGTCCTTATGTGGGATTCCGCCTTGGTGGAGCCTTCTCGACTATGAGGGGCGATAAATATAATAGTATGCAAAATGGCTTCACCGCAAGTGTAGTTGGTGGTCTGCCTATGTCACACTACATTCCTCTTGCCGTCGAGGCTGGATTCTCCTACACAGAGAAGGGTGGACGAGAGAACGATCAGTCTGCTAAGCTCGACTATATCGAAATACCTCTTGTTATTAAGTACAAGGCTTATGTAGGACGTGGAGTGACTATCGAACCTTTTGCTGGTGGATATGCTGCTCTTGGCGTTGGTGGTCAGCTCAAGGACAAGCGCTACCAAACGGCAACCAGTTCCTTTGGCGGTGTAGAGACTCAGTACCGTCGTGGTGATGCGGGACTTAAATTCGGTTGCGGACTTGGCATCGATTTCTTCTATGCAGAACTCGGTTACGAACTTGGTATGTCAAACATCAGCCACAGCAACTACTACGATGCTCACAATGGAGCGTTTACCCTTACTGTCGGTGTTAATTTGTAGGAAACGAAGAATACAGTCTTAGTCCGATACTAATAGTGTAGCCTTGCGAGAGGAACACAATTCGGTTGAAGGTGTCGGCAATGATAAATACTGGTAAGTTATGGGATGGGAGGTGCATGTTAGTGCAAATCTCATTCCATATTTTTTTGTCCACATCGTAACCGATGCTTGTACCTTCTGGCAGAGCAGGGAAGTCGGCTGGGTTGAAGCGACTGCGTGCTTCCTCGTTCTCAAACAGAAGCACGGTCTTGATGCCCATCGACTCAAACTCCGACTTGAGTGCTGCTATGTCCCTCAGCGTGTGGTTCGATGGTTCATTGTTTGGAGCAATAAGTCCAAGCACATAATATCCTCTGCCTGTGGTGGAGAGAATCGACTTCATTCCGTGAGTGTCGTCGCAGTATATGTTTTCAGAGTTGAAACTACCAATCACCTTGAGTCCTTCCTTTGGATTAGGAAGCGAAAGGGTCAGTTCGGTAGTATTGCCAGGAGTGACAGGAGCTACCTCCACATGAGCCATTACACTACCATTTGCCATTCGTGTTCCTGAGATGAGGAGGTAGTCGCCTGTGTCGAGCGATATGGGGTTTGCCAATGTCGATTGCCATGTGTCTTCCTCCGCATAACTGAGCAGTTGTGGTGCGCCATCGTTTATCTTTGAGAGAGTGAAATGTGTGTAGTATTTTGGGTTGAGAATATACTCATCTGGAGTGTAGGCAACATGCATCAAACCCTTTGCTGCAAAGGATTTGTCATCAAACTTCTCAAACTTTATCTCCCTCCATTCGTTGCCCTCGAAATACTCTAATTTCTGTGTCACGGCATCGATGCGAGTTGCATGTCCCATAGTGCGGGCAAGAGCCACGAAGAATATGTTTCGGGAGAAGGTGTCACACTCCCTCACCTTCCACACACCGATAGGAGTCATGCGCAGTTGTTGCGGATTGCCAAGTTCCTCTATCTGTATGTTCTTTCTTGTCCATTCTATGATGCTGTTTATGTCCTTGCGGAAGGACTTCTGCTGTTTTCCGTTGAATACCTTCTGGAAGAACTGACGGTATGGGGTGAGTTGTTCGTTTGCCACTCGTGGACACAGCACATACCTATTGTATATGTCATCAGCATAACCCCTGTTCTCTGCCGAGAAAGCTGCATCCTTCAGCACATCCTCAGTCACATCCCTCAGGTCCTTGTCCGAGAGGGTAGAGAGGAGGGTAGTAGGACTGAACGGAAGACCACTCTCAGCGAGGTACTTTTCTATCACATCATAGTTGCCTCGTGCCTTATGTATAAAGGGATTGTCACTTGTTGGGAAGGTGGCAATATAAGCATTGCGAATGGAGTCCTCACGAATGAGTCGCACGGCGTTTCTCTCTCGTTGTTCATCGGTCATGAAGGGTACAGTATTGCGTTCTGCAGGAGGCACAATAGTAATGTCCTCAGAGTAGCGTTCACCAGCCGAATGTGAGAGAGTGAGAGTAAGCGTTTCCTCATTCCCCATAGTGCATTTGCCGAAACCATACTTGCCATCCTTATATGCCCATGCTATGAGGTCGCCCTTTCCAGCCTGCATGTATGTCAAGCCGTTGGAGTCGGTTTGTTTCTTCGAGACGGTGTAGAACTCAGCATAGTTGTATATCTTGAACTCCACCGTAGCCCCCACAACAGCTTTACCTTCTGCATCCACCACACGAACTTGTCTTCGAGCCACAGGAGCATAGTTGGATGTCACATCAATCTCTGTGTAGCATTTGGTGCGCTGCATCACCTCCTCAGGACCGCTGTAGTTGCCAAAGGCTTTCGTGTGCATCAGCATACCTCGTGAAGCAGGAGCATTGAACCATCCGAGGTCGAGCACAGCCTCTGGTTCACAAGCACCGAGAAAGTGCCACTGTCCATCTGCCCATGCCTCTACCCACGCATGATTGTCATCGGTATGAGCCCATCGGGGAGTATAGACTTGTCGTGCTGGGATGCACACCGAACGCAGTGCAGCAACGAGGAGGGTACTTTCTTCACCACATCGTCCGTATGCTGTGCGGATGGAAGCCAACGGACTGCTTGTGCGCTCATCACTCGGAGTGTATGTCACCTTCTCATGACACCAGTGGTTCACCTCCAGTATGGCATCACTCATCGTGAGACCCTTCACCCTTTCCTTCAGTTCTTCGTAGAACACGATTCGGCTTCTGTCCATGTTCTCGTTGTTCACCCTGACAGGCAACACGAAGTGCATGAACTCGCGTTCGGGTATCGATGCTCCCCAAGGCATCTCAGCCTTAGCACGGAGCGTGGTCAGGATGTTCTCCTTGTAGAAGTCTGCCGAGTAGTCAGCCTTGTCGGGCTGTGGCATCGATGCATAGAGGAAGTCGAGACATTGTTCTGCAGTCTGACCGCTTGTTGTCATAGCAGAAGCAAACAACAAGGAAAGGAAGATGGTATGCTTAAAGTTCATTTATTCTTTGTATGAGAGTACGTACTTTTTCAGGGTTTGTTTCCATGCCTTTAGGAGTCATGCTGCGCAGCGAACCGTGTATCTCTGTAGTACCAGTCTTGCTGAGTATCTCTGCCGCATTATCCTCATTCACACCAGCACCCGGCATGATGACAAACCCTGTATTTGCAAGGCTTGCAAGGGTGTTGATGAGTGGAATGCCTTGCATGGCAGTTGGTGCTTGTCCCGATGTGAGAAGACGGTGACAACCGAGTGCCATAATCTGTTTCAGAGCCTTTAGAGGTTCACGACATTGGTCGAAGGCACGGTGGAAGGTAATCTGCATTCCTTCTGCCGCCTCCACCAGTCGTCTGCATACCTCGATGTCGATGTCGCCCTCCTCTGTGAGAGCACCAATCACCACACCGTCCACGCCAAGTGTTCGGCATATCTTGATGTCGCAGACCATACATTCTACCTCCGCCTCGCTATATACGAAGTCGCCACCACGAGGACGGATAAGCACATGCAACCTTTCTGGCCCCAAACGGCGTGCCGCCTCAATCATTCCATAGGATGGAGTGAGACCGTCCTCGCTCAGTGCCGAACACAGTTCTATGCGCTTTGCACCACCAGCCTTTGCTGCCATCACGCTCTCTAATGATGCTGCACACACCTCAAGTATGCGTTCTGTAGGGTGGGGAACAGTTGTAAGGTTAGGCATCGGCTTCGTGCATTTTCTGGTTTATGTCTTCGAGAGTACCTCGGAACGGACCACTCTCCTCCAGTTTGATGGAACTGATGGCAGAGGCAAACTTACCTGCTTCGAGAGGTGATGCACCCTGCACACGCTGATACACATATCCCATAGTGTAGGTGTCGCCACAACCAGTGGCATCGGTCTCTGCCTTTGGTGTGTAAGGAGGAATGTCGTAGAACACACCGTCCACAAGTATGATGCTGCCCTCGCTACCGAGTGTGAGAAGCACTTCCTTGATGCCCCACTCAGCGAGTTGCTTTGCACCTTCTTTCAAGTCCTCAATGCCTGTGAGTGTGCGCACCTCGTGTTCGTTCACCTTCAGTATGTCGATATACTTCATGAACTCCAGTTTGTTCTCCCAATCGCAGGCATACACCTTCTCGTCACGAACCTCACGCAGATAACCCTGAGCGTCCATCACGATGCTGCCGTGCTGTGACAGTTCCTTCACCACATCGAGCGAGAAGTCGTCAGCCAACAGACTACCAAGACAGATGTACTTAGCCTCGATGCCCTTCACACTCTCCACAGTGAAAGGGTCAGCCTTAGCACGCACCCTCTGCTTTCTGTCGTTCTGGTTAGCACCGTATATGTTCTCGAAGAACACCGATTTCCTTGAAGGGATGACATCAACCTCGATGCCCTCCTTGCGAATGTCCTCCACAGCCTGCATCTCACTCTCTGCAAGTGAAGCCACAAGCTTGAAACTAACCTTATCACTTGGCAGATGACTAATGCCATGTGCCATATAGAATGTAGTGCCGCCTGGCATATACACTTCCTTCTCTGGTGTCACAATTTTATCAAGCGTAACGTGACCAACGCAAACGATATCTTTCATATATGTGTTTATTTCGAGTATTTAATCATTAGTTTTCCTTCTTCCACCACAGCCTCGAAGCCATGTTCACGCTTGGGGGTGAGCTGCACATTAGCTTCTGCTCCATATTTATTATATAGCAGAATGGCAAGGATGCCCATGTTCATCCTGAGGTTAATCTCTATGCAAGGATGAAGGCATGTACCATTTGGGCATGTACCATTTACAATATGGATGTCGCTTGGTTGTAGCGTTATCATGTCGATGCCTACAGGACCGTGATAACTCGTCTTTCCGAGATGTGTCTTGTGGTATTCGATGAGCATTTCAAGCAAATCATCATCCGCACCAATCCTCCTCTTCAGTTCCTCCTGACTCTCCACATAGTTGTAACCATAAGCACCATTCTCCGCTGCCTGAAACACGCTGTAACCAAGAAAATCCACCTCGTGATTTTCGTGAATGAAGAACTCCATGGCGAAGTCACAAACCTTGTTGTAGAAACGGTCTGCGGCATATCCGCCCTGACTATTCAGAAACCCCTGAAGCTTCTTCCTCACCAGTTCAATGGGTAGGTTGTGGGTTGTGAACACCCCTCGCCCCGATGAAGACCAAGGTGACTTGAAAATCATCTCCTCACCACCTTCCACCACCTTCATCATCTCCTCGTCTATCGTGGTCATGAAACGCATCGGTTGGCGCACCAGTCGTTCATCATCTATCTCTTCGAGCATCTCCTTCATGTAATGGCAGGCATACTCCCTGCTCGACAGTCGTCTCACCTCGTCGAGCCACTCATCCGTTGGCAGTTCATCCTCACCAATGCCCATCTTCCTGTACTGCATCTTCGTGGCTTGGCTCCATCCCCACGGTCCTTCGTCCCAACACATGGCAAGGTCACGCAGCTCCTCCTCCATCTGCTGAATGCGTTTTGGAGGGAAGTACTGTCGCACATTTGCCGCCAGTGCCATGTCGTTCGAACAATTAAATATCGCAGGTAATCCCATAATGACTGCAAATGTAGTGAATAATTCACAAATAACCTACTTTTTCCGACAATAATTACTACCTTTGTACCGAACAAACAAAAAGAACCTTTGAAACATGAAAAAACTTCTCTCTACCTTGATGCTCCTCGCATCACTCAGTGTCTCAGCCCAGAAGATGGCTGCATACCTCATGGTCTATCACAAGGACCAAGATCACGGACTCCACATGGCATATAGTACCGATGGCTACCAGTGGACTGCCCTCAACGACGACAAGCCTATCATCGCAGGTGATACCATAGCCGAACAGTACGGCATTCGTGACCCTCACATCTTTCGTGGTCCTGATGGAGCCTTCTACCTCTCCATGACCGACCTCCATGTCTTCGGCATTCGCTCTGGTCACCGCACCACACAGTGGGAGCGTGATGGCAACAAATATGGTTGGGGCAACAACCGTGGACTGGTCCTCATGAAGTCGCACGACCTCATCCATTGGACACGCTCAAACCTTGATTTCTCCAAGCTTCCTGACCAACCCGACATGCAGTGGTCAGAGGTGGGATGTGTGTGGGCTCCCGAAACCGTTTACGATGAAGAGGCAGGCAAGCTCATGCTCCATTTCACCACCCGTCAGGGCGCAGACAAGAACATCATCTACTGGGCGTATGTCAATGATGACTACACACAGTTGACCAGCGAACCAAAGCTTCTCTTCGAGGCACCCGACCGTAAGTACAATGTCATCGACTCCGACATCATCAAGGTGGGCGAGACTTACCACCTCTTCTATGTCAGTCACGAGAATGGCGCACGCCCTTGTCATGCCACCTCACAGAGCATCACAGGACCATACACCATTCAGAACACCTACCAGGATGGAGAGCGTCAGAGCCATGAAGCGCCAAACTGCTGGAAGCGTCTCGATACCGACACCTATGTCGTCATGTACGATAACTTCAGCCGTCGTCCTGCCAACTTCGGATTTGTCGAGACCACCGATTTCTTCACCTACCATCCTCTCGGCTACTTCGACGACAAGAACTGCTCCATGACTCGCACCAACTTCTCCGAACAGAAACACGGAGCCGTCACCTACATCACCGCCAAAGAACTCAAGGCATTAAAGAAATACTGGCAGAAGAAAACGTACTAAATTAAAATTTAATAATTAAAAATTAAAATTTAGCGTGCGGCATACGGTTGATAGCCCTATTTAC
>CALBJW010000058.1 GCA_937893145.1 uncultured Prevotellaceae bacterium
AGTTCCCTATATCATTCCCTATCATGATGGCAGAAATGAACTCTATAAACAAACTGATTGATAACATCATCGGTGAGAATATGAATTGTGAAATCAAATGGGGACTTTCTCCTCGTGAAGATAAAATATCCCGAATTGTATGTGCATTTTCCCCCGTACTATGATTTCCTATCACTCGTGATGTATTACGAACATAAAAAATAAAAACTGATTTTTCAGGTTATGCCCACCGTTGGCACACCTCAATATTAATTTTGCACTATCAAAACATTATTAATATATAATATGAGTACTATGACAACAAAATTAAGTGATGACTTCATGCAGCGTATCGCTGATGAAGAAGTCTGGAAAGAACTGTCCAGCGAAGTAGCATGGACAGAAGAGCTTCTTGAAAAGTATCAGGACAAGGTTGACTGGAATGAGGTTTCGGAGAACCATCATATCATGTGGACTGTTCCTATGCTCCAGAAATTTGAGAAGAAGGTAAACTGGCCAAAGCTATCTCATGAACTTAACGAGGATCAGCTGACAAGTGCCATCGTTGATACCTTCAAAGACAAGTGGGACTGGCATGAGCTATCAGGTAACTGGGACTTGGAATTAACTTACGAGTTGATAGACAAGTACATTGATCGATGGGACTGGAAAGAACTCATCAGCAGAAGAGGTCGCGTCAGCATCTTTGACGATAATGGTATTACTTTCTATGAAAGATATAAGGAGTATATACCAGCATCACATCTTCAAGACACAAATCTGTGGACAGAAATCGTGGAGCAGCGCAAGACTCAGATAATGAACGAGATCCTATCATAATATCTTTAACATTATTACTCCTATACAATTATGGCACTTTGGAAAATAAGCGTAAAAACTGCAGGAACAGTCAATGGTGTCCGATTAGAAAAAGGCATGTTCATAGAAATGCCAACCAACGGACTGAATCCCTTACAAGCAGTATCAGCACACAAATCACAGATCAGTATGCTATTTCAAAACAAATATGGAATAGACTTGCTTAAGGCAAATCTGGTCAATGCTGGCAGATTGTCTTGTGAGAAAATAGGGTGAGAGATTCCAAAAGAATAGAGGCAAGCCTTTGTTTTGAACAAAAACTTGCCTCTAAACTGTTGATTATCATAATTTACTCTTCAACAGCAGCCTGCGCGGCAGACATTTGTTGTTGTAATAGAACGACTTACAACGGCGGTGTAAGATTGCCTACATTTTCCCTTCTACAGGTGTTCTTTGTTGCCTATTTATAGGGTAATATGGAGTAGGCTTTCTTACAGGTGCATTCTCCTTCTTTTGAATATCTTTCTTAGGTATCTGAGGAGTGTCGTTTGTATCTTCTTCCTCATAAATAGATTTTGCTGTTATTATAGATGCAGCTCCCGAAGCAACCAGTGATATTGTTTCAAGTAATGAAAAATCATTGATTGTTGTGGTGACAAATGCAACGACACAAATAACAACATGTAAAGTAGCAAGGACTACGGCAGTAACCCTCTTACCTTCTGGTGCTGTTAGTGCTCCAGCTTTAACAAATAAGAAGCCCGAACAGCAATTACATGCTAAATACAGCAGAATCTTAGTAAGAGAAGTTACATTTGTTCCACTATAACTTTCAAACACTCCATTTTGCAAATCGCAGTACATTACAGCTAACGCGTAGCCAATAATACTACATGCTACTGATGCGATCGGTACAAGAACCCATCGTAAGGCTTTTATTGGGCGTGACATTTCCTTCTTCATTTCTTCATCAGTATTTGTATTGTACGTTCTTTTTCCTCCAACAGCATTTCCAAATACTTGATGCGTTGGAGTGCATCACCGTCTCCGTGCGTAACAGTGCTCTGAATAGCTGCGACACTATTGTCTCCAGAAGCTACAGCATTATTGCCTTCTGTAGGATAGAAGAAGGACATATCTACGCCTATTGCTACTGCTATTCTTTCAAGCAGACCAGATTTCACATCGTTTACAATCATTGATTGGTTAAACGACTGCTGAGACATCTCTAAACGTCTCGCGATTTCAGACTGAGAAACTCCACAGGCTGAAAGTTTTGTTTTAAGCTCTTTTCCTGTCATACAATAGTTTCTTTGTAGGTTAAATGTTAAATATTGTAAAAACACAGCAAATTCTACAATGTTTTCTTTGTAGATACAATTATTCTCTTTATCTTTGCACCCGAAAGTTGATTGTTCGCAGTGCAAGTTGCTCTGTTTCAATCGGCAAAGGTAACAATTTTTATTGAAATAAACGAATAAATAAAGTTAAAAATGGCATTTGAAGTAATACGCAAGACGACGATCATTGCAACGGACAGCCTTCTGACACTCGCAAATGGCGAAACAGTAGAAGTAGCATGTACCGATTTCGCTCCACTCCAGACAGTACACAGTGCTGCTTCTCGCCTCAATGCAAGAGCAGGCTTCAAGGAGTTCGAGATTACAACGCCAGACAACGGCGCACACATCATCATCAAGCGCAACAAGCAATGAACGAACACAGAGAACGCCAGCCGTCAGCATGTAAGGGCTGCACAGTAGCATACCAAGCCATTAACGGTTTGTACTGCCCACAGCGCAAGTGCTACGTTGAATACGCTGCACAGCGTCCATGCCAGAAATAATCGAGTAACAATTATAAAGCAATCACGAAACATGAAAGAATTAGTCAACATCCTCTATGGTGAGGAAATCAAAGAGTTCAAGGCTTACACTCGTAAGCAGAAGGCAGTGCACATCTACGTTGTTGTATCTCTCTGCCTCGTATTCCTGTTCGCTTGCAGCAACAGTCTCATTGCAGCGTTGCTCTCTGTAGCTAATCTTGGCAACGCCGTTCGCCTTGGCTACAAGCACATACCAAACTTCGGACAGGAGGAGGAGTAAACCATGGTAGAGACAACAATCAGCCAGATTAAGGCTGGCACATTCTTCACTCTCAAACCTATCGAGGAGCCAAAGGAAAGCCAAGTGTACGTCCGCGATAAATACAATCGCAGCACAAAGAAGTACGAGGCTTACAAGTTTGAAGACATCAGCGACTTCCGCGAGTTCAAGGGCGACAAGAAGGTTTACATCGACTTCTATTTCTAATGATGCAGATACAATTCCCCGACCGCATGGTGACCTACGACGTGTTTATGTCTGACCTCGCCAGCCGTATTGCCGAGAAGCTCCTCTGCATCAGAGAACAGCCAGAGGTAATCAGCCAGCGTGCAGCATACCGCGAGTATGGCAAACCAAACGTACAGCGTTGGCTGCGTCAAGGTAAGTTACACCCATGCAAGCGCATCGGCAAGGTGGAATACTCCACCGCCGAGCTGCGCATGGCACAACAAGTTCAACAAGATTATTTCAAGTAAGTATGTTATACGCAATAGAATTTAAGAAAGGCAGAGTCGGACACCGTGAGTTCTGCGAGTATGTAGGCGACATCTTCATCGAGGTTGAGCTTGCCTTCAACGACGACAGCTATGCTCTGGAGTGTCAAGCATGGGCAGAGGAAGCCAATAGTGGCGACAGATACGAGGACGAAAACCTTATTATCGTATGCAAGTAGGACTCATAGATGCAGACCTCATGTGGGGCGAACATGCCAACGGACGACGCTACGGCAATTCCAAAGCTGACATCTTCCCTAATCTCGCTCTCATGAAGATTAGTGCTTACCATAAGCAGCAGGGCGACGATGTAAGCTGGTACAGTGGTGTTGAAGGCATGTACGACAAGGTGTATATCTCCAAGGTATTCTCCACCACTCCCGACTCTCGCGAGATATTCCAGTCAAAGGAGGTTATCTTCGGCGGCTCTGGGTACTGCATCAACCTCATAGACGGTAAAGAAGTATGGCAGGAGCCTACACACCTCGACAGGGTTCTGCAATTCGCTGACCATACCACACAGTACAGGTACCAGTCACAGCTGCCTTACGAGATTGAGCACATCATGCCAGATTACTCTCTCTACCCGATGATAAAAGATACCGCCTACGGTTTCCTGTCTCGCGGTTGTCCTCGCGGCTGTCACTTCTGCCATGTTGAGGCTAAGGAAGGTCGAAAGTCCTACAAGGTAGCGAACCTATCTGAGTGGTGGGGGGGGCAAAAAAACATCGTCCTGTGTGACCCGAACATACTTGCGTGCCGTGAATGGAAGGACTTGCTACAGCAGCTTGCCGACTCCAAGGCAAAGGTTGACATCAACCAAGGCATGGATGCGCGACTGCTCACGCCAGAGAAGGTTGAATACCTCAACAAGATACGTCTCTCCACTATTCACTTCGCATGGGACGACTATAAACAGAAGGATAAGGTGCTGAAAGGGCTGCGCTGTTTCGCAGAGCATTTCCACCGTAAGCTTGACAAAGGACACTGGGCACAGGTGTTTGTCCTCACAAACTACGACACCACACCTGCACAAGACCTTGAACGCATCTATACTCTCCGCGACATGGGCTTCGAGCCTTACGTCATGGTGTACGACAAAGCACATGCAGACCGCTTCTATAAGAGCCTGCAACGCTGGGTAAACATGCGAGCCATATTCCACAAGATTGCAACCTTTGAGGAGTACGACCGCGGCAAAGCTAAAGAATAATTGTTTGACAATAAAATAGAGTAACATGAAAGTAAACATCAAGCGTCTTTCAAAGGACGCAGTAATTCCAAAGTACGCTATGCCTTGCGATGCAGGCATGGACATCACAGCTATCAGCAAGAAGTTCGACCACAAATCTGGATGCGTCGTTTATGGCACAGGCATTTCCATTGAGATACCAGAAGGACACGTCGGTCTTATTTTCCCTCGCTCATCTATCTACAAGCGTTACATGGAAATGACTAACTGCGTAGGTGTCATTGATGCAGGCTATCGTGGCGAGATTAATGTTATCATGCGTCCTGCCACTCGTCTTGTACGTCCATTGAAGCTGTGGGACCGCCTTCGTGCTATCTTCTGCAAGATGACATTCAAAGACATCGAAGCAAACAATTCGGTAATCGTTGACAGTATGAATGATAATGATTACAAAGTAGGCGACCGCGTTGCACAGCTTATCATCATGCCATTTCCAACAGTAGAGTTTAATGAGGTTGACAGTCTCTCGGACTCTGATAGAGGTGAGAACGGTCACGGTAGCACAGGCGAATAATGGAAAACCGTGTAACACTGAAGATCTCCAACCTCAACTTTGAGGACTCTGAACTTATCCTTGCCATGCTCTGCAAAGCAATGGACGACATGAAGGAACCTAACAGCTTCAAAACGGAATTAACAATTTATAAACAACAAAACAATGAAAAAGATTAAGACTTATCTCATTCACCTCCTCGGAGGAGTAACAAAGCGCGAAGCATTCTGCGCACACGTCAAGGACACCTTAAAGCTTGCAAATGACGTTACAGAAAGAACACTACCATTGGGCAGTCTGATAGCTGCGAGACATCTTAAACGTTACGCCGACAGTCGGTATTCCTGCCGATGAATGGTGTAAGCGTATGTACGACGCGATTTCATCCGACGTTGAAAGATACGACAAACAGTTTGACGAAGCGAACTACAAAGGTCTATTCGGCAGAGCAAAAAAGCATGAGGAGCATAAGAACAATGAGCCAGAACAAACCGAAACCACCGATACCGCACCTTCAGAAGCTGATAAATGAGTGCTATGAAGCCATGGTCGAAGCAATCAACGACGAGTGCAACGCCAACGGCTCTGAGGACGCACGAAGCGCAGCATGTACTGTCAACACCAACGACGGTTACATAGATCTCTGGATGGACCACTGCGGAAACACAGAGGTTATCATCGTCCACGACAACGACAGCGAAGGCGAGTGTCCGCTGCTATGCAAAGCCATTGAGGACGGACTGCCCGACTGGAGCGAGACAGTTGAACAGTGGGAAGAAGATAACCCATACGAAGACGAATGGACAAGCCACGGCTTCCGCGATGAAGCAGACTACATTCACTGGAGATACGGATAGATTTTTGTGTTTTTCATAGTATTAGATTTAAGGTTAATCGTCTCTCCTCCGTCGTGAGGACGCATAAGGAGAGACACACGGCAGGTTAGTTCAACATGGTCAGAACGGCAAAACCCAAACCACAAGTGATGAATAAGCCATATAACCACATATAACGCCAAGCAGGTTCGAGTCCTGCACCTGCCACTACAAGTAACAGGCAATGTTACTCGTGATTGCTCGGGAGCGGCACTGACAGCCGCAACGCAAAAGGTGTCGCTCCCATTTTTCACAACGTGACATGCCACTATTAATTAACTTCTTAAATTCATTGCATCGTATGAGTAACATTGCATTGACAGTCGAGACTCTTAACGCTATCAAGCCTCTCGACATCGTGACTAACGAAAACGTGCGTGCACGCTTCATTCAGATTTGGGAAACCCTCTGGGGTGCTGGCTCTGGCGAAGCTGCTTACGAACGTGAGTCTTTCTACTTCAACAACAAGCTCCGTGAGGACGAGAAGCTACAGCGTGCCACTCCTTTCTCTATCTTCACCTGCTTCATCGACCTTGCTATTGCTGGTCTCTCTCTGGAGCCTGGCACTCGAGCACTCTGCTACTTGCAAGGTCGCAACGCATGTATCGGTCAAGACCAGACAGGAAAGAAGGTGTACGAAGGTCGCCTTGCGCTCACTATCTCTGGCTACGGCGAATTGGTGATGCGTGCTCGCGCTGGTCAGATACGCCATGCCGACAACCCTGTGCTTGTGTATGAGGAAGACCAGTTCAGCTTCGGCGACATGAACGGTCAGAAGGTTGTCAACTACATGTGCAACTTCCCTCACAAGTCCAACCACATCATTGCAGCCTTCCTTCGCATCACTCGATCAGACGGCTCTGTTGACTACGCCGTCATGCTCGAAGAAGACTGGATACGCCTACAGGAGTACAGCTTGAAAAACAATCAGCGTTGGAATAATCAGACCCGACAGTATGAAGGCAAAGCCAACGACCTCTACTCCTCTCGTAACGGTGGCATTGACTCTGGCTTCCTCGCTGCAAAGCTTATCAAGCACGCCTTCAAGACCTATCCGAAGGTACGCATCGGTAAGGGAACTGAACTGGAGTCTGCACAGGACGACAACAAGCAGCAGGAGATTGACGACTTCTACGGCGTTTCTGCACCTGCCGAGGCTCCTGCCATGCCTGCCGACCCTAACCCACCTTACGGCAATCAGCCCGACACCTCCGCTGGCGTAGTCATTGACCCTGCCAAGGTTGCAGTACCCGAACAGGGCGCAGCCGAAGACGACGGCACTTTCTAAGCATTTTCTTTAAGTATAACGAGCGTCGCCTGTGAACGCCATGGGCGGCGCACCTTTCAAAACCGCAAAACATGAGTAACGAAATTGCAATCATCAAGCGCGAGAACGTGGAGCTGATAGTTTCCAACGCTCCTACGGCTTACAACGAGAACCAAGTATCGCATCAGCGTTGTCTCGATGCAGGTAAGAAACTCCTCGACAGCATTCACCAGCAGGGCATGAACGACCAGCTCGACCAGCAGGCGGCACAGTTCATTGAGAAGGCACGCAAGACCGTATCTAAGATGAACGACAAGCGTGCGCCTGTAACTAAGCTGTTCGACGAGATACGCCGACAGTTCACAACCATGGAGAATGAGGTGGATCCCGCGAAGAAGGACAGCGTGCCTTATCAGCTCCAGCAGCTACGCAATGAGTTCGCCGCAAAGAAACGTGCCGAGGAGGAGCGTCGCCGCCGTGCTGCAATCATCGAACAGCAGAAGCAGGCTTCCATTTCCAAGTACCGCACAGACGTTGAGGAAGATTACCGACGTGTCTTCAATGGCATTCTTAACAACTCCCTCAACTCTCTTACGGCTATCAACCAGAAGATAACCCTTGACAACTTCGACGAGTCTGAGAAGCAGATTAACGCCTTCTCCTCTGAACTGCCAGAGGCAAACTTCTCTGCATCGCGTTCCATGGTGCTGCTGCCTACCAATGTTCCAGCCGATGAACTGGCAAAGATACGTCAGCAGGTTCTCGACAAGCTCCTGCCTAAGTTCCGCGAACAGTACGACAGCGACATCGTTGACCGTAAACTGGAGCTGGCTACTATCCTTCCTTCAAAGAAACAGGAACTGGAGCGTGCTGCAAAGGCTTCCGCTGAGGAGGCAGAGCGCATCAAGCGTGAAATGGCTGAACGTGAAGCTGCCGAGGCTGCTGCCAAGGAGCGTGAACGACAGGAACGTGAGGCAAAGGAAGCTGCCGCCGCTCAGATGCAGCAACAGCAGAACGAAATGGCTGCACTCTTTGACGGTGCATCGGCAAGCGTTCAGACCTATCAGCCTAAGACATCTGTCAAGAAGAAGATCTCCGTTCTCAACCCCGAAGGCTTCCTGCCTGTACTCATGATGTGGTGGCAGGAGGAGGGCTGCACGCTCTCTGTTGAGGAACTGACAAAGACTTTCAAGAAGCAGATTACATTCTGCGAGAAGCTTGCCAACGCCAAGGAAGGCGCACGCTTCATCGAGGACGAGTCTGTATGTTACGAGGACGAAGTAAAAGCAAAGTAATATGGCTAACCACAATCCCGACGAATACTATAACCGACCAGAGGTGTCTAACTCCGACCTCACCGAGCTAAAGAACCTGCTGCACCCTCGTATGCAGTTCGGCGACAAGGAGGCTGCCTTCCGTTTCGGTACGTTGGTGGATGCCATTATCACCGAGCCTGCGCGTGTCAACTACTATCAGTTCACCGTTGACGATGTTCAGTACACCGAGGAGGAGTTTTACCATGCACGCCAAATGAACGCTGCTCTGCGCTCTGAGGCAAAGCGAGACCCATTCCTTGCAAAGGTGCTGGAGCTGGCTGACACGCAAAGGTTCATGGTCAACAAGCAGCAAGCCTTCGAGTATGGCGGCTTTCCCTTCCACCTCGACACACGCTGCAAGTGGGATTGGTTCCTGTCTGACTTCAACTTCGGCGGTGATCTGAAGACTACCTTTGCATCATCGCAGAAACAGTTTGAGGAAGCTGTGGACTTCTTCGACTGGGACCGCTCTCGCGCATGGTATATGGACATCGCACACTCCAACCGTGATTTCATCTATGCTATCAGTAAGAAGAATGGATGCGTCTTCAAGAAATTCATCAACCGCGACGATGAGATATACCGCCGTGGACGTGAGAAGTACGAGGAACTTGCCTTCCATTACTGGTGTCTTAATCTATAGCCACTGTTCCCTGCCATTTTTGGCAGGGCATAACTAACAAAACTCTCTATGGATAAGCTAATTCAAAATACACATGACAGATATAGTGTCTCTGTCAGTGGTCGGATTTTTGATTTACAACGCAAGTGTGAGTGTAAGCAAACACTAAAGCCTAATGGTTACCTCGTTGTAAACCTTCTGCTGGAAACAGGGAAGCGCAGACATTTCTACGTTCATCGTTTGGTAGCTGCTGCTTTTGTAACAAAGCCATCAGAGGACGCAACCGATGTTAATCATATCGACGGCAATAAAACGAACAACTGTGCTGATAACCTCGAATGGGTTACAAAGCAAGAAAATCAGCTGCATCGTTATCGTGTCTTAGGTAAGGCTGGAGTAAAGAAAGGCTCTCGTCTTGTGGCAAATCAAAAGAAGGTCGTACAGCTGACACTTGACGGAAAGGTCGTTAAGGTATTCAATTCTTTATTTGAAGCTGCATCTGCCACTGGTGCTAACTACTCTAACATAAGTAGCGTAGCTAAAGGAAAAAGGAAACAATGCGGCGGTTATAAATGGAGGTTTGAGTAATGGACATTTATGTTATGTGTACTGAGAATGGCTTAGTGCCTATGTATGACTCTGATTTAGATGCGAAGAAGAAACTGAAGGTCGGTAACAAATACAAGGTAACAGTGAGTACCCCAAGAAACTATGAATTTTTCAAAAAATACTGGGCACTCCTGCGG
>CALBJW010000059.1 GCA_937893145.1 uncultured Prevotellaceae bacterium
GCATGGTATGTCATTCCGCACCAATCATGGCAAGTCTCCAGCTCTCCACGTAGGTTTCGGAATGGCCAAAGGCGATGTTGTGATTACAATGGATGCCGACCTCCAGGACTCTCCTGACGAGATTCCAGAACTCTACCGCATGATCAAGGAAGAGGGCTACGACCTCGTATCAGGTTGGAAGAAGAAGAGATATGATCCTCTTTCAAAGACCATCCCTACTAAGTTGTTCAATGCTACAGTACGTAAAGCCAGCGGCATTCACAATCTCCACGACTTCAACTGTGGACTTAAGGCATACAAGGGAGAGGTAGTAAAGCATATCGAGATCTATGGCGATATGCACAGATACATTCCTTGGCTCGCAAAGAACGCTGGATATAGCAAGATCGGTGAGAAAGTCGTACAGCACCAGGCTCGCAAGTATGGTACTACCAAGTTCGGCTTGGATCGTTTTGTCAATGGTTATCTCGACCTCTTGAGTCTCTGGTTCATCGACAGCTTCGGACTTAAGCCAATGCACATCTTCGGTTTTATTGGAACACTCATGTTCATGGTCGGTTTCTTTGCTTGCGTTGGTGTAGGTGCATTCAAGCTCTGGGCTTTGCATGTTGGTGAACCTCGTGCTCTCGTAACAGACACTCCATACTTCTACATCGCTCTTACTATGATGGTAATCGGTACACAGCTCTTCGTGGCAGGTTTCCTCGGCGACATGATTAGCCGCAACTCTCAGGAAAGAAATAAGTACCACATCAGTAAGACTATTTAAAACGAAACACTTCGCTACGAAAACGAAATGCTTCGCTATAGAAACGGAAATAATGATGAAGATACTTAGGTTCATACTTCCTCTCTCACTTCTCGCAGCCTGTTATTCGAACAACTGTCCGGTGAACAACACTGTTACGTGCAACTATTTCTTCTATGACATGGAAGGAACAGCTATCAAGTACAACGACCAAATCACCGTATCTGCCATTCTTCCTGGAGGCAAGACAGTTTATATTTACCGTTTGATTGGTCAGGCAACAATAACAAGCGACAAACCACGCCAAGACCTCATTGACCAAGGTTACTCTCAGACAACCCAGTATCAGCGCAACGACACCATCCTCGTTAACAAGGCAAGTGGCAAGAACTACCTTCAAGTACAGATGAGTTACTTCAACAAGGTTGACACTCTGCTCTTCCGTTATGGTTCCATTCAGTTGCCCGACACGATTTATATAGAACATGAAAGCTATGCTCATGTGGATGTTCCTGAATGTGGTTCGTTTCGCTACCATCTGCTCAAGAGTGTAAGAGCCACAGATAACGCCATCGACCACATCGAGATAGTAAACCCAACCGTAAATTATGACCAAGAAGAGAATGTCAAGATATACTTCAACCAAGTGGAAGATTAAGGCAGTAGTCATGTGCCTCGCCATCATGCCTATGGTAGCGATGGCTCAGGTTCAAGAGACATCTCCGGTTGTCGTTGCAGACTCGGTGATGGAGAACGTGATGACCACTATCCAAGACTCTGTCAATGTCAACCAAGACGAGAAGCCAAAGGCAATGAAATACATTCCTACGGAGGAAGACATGAAACAGACCTTCTTCCAAGGCTTTACCGTTTCGACTGACATTCTCAACCTCGGACTCTACTTCCTTTCAAGCTACGGTAACATCGAGGCAGCACTCCGTCTCAACCTTCTAAATACATATTTTCCTGTAGCAGAGGTAGGACTTGGCAGATGCGAAAAGGACGACTTCAAGACAAATATTCACTACGGAACAAACGCTCCTTATTTCAAGATTGGAGCAGACTACAATGTCTTGAAGAACAAATGGCAGACCAACAAACTCACAGTCGGTTTCCGATACGGATTCTCTAACTTCAACTACAGCTTTAGTGGTCCTCCACAGACAGACCCAATCTGGAACACGACAGAACCACTCGATGTGCATAGCATCAACGCCACAAGCCATTACCTTGAAGTGGTTTTTGGATGTCAAGTAAAAATATGGAAGTTCATCCACATGGGATGGAGTGCACGATTCAAGAAGGAACTCTACACCACAAAGAGCATTTACGCACATCCATACTACATTCCTGGTTATGGCACCACAGTCAGCGGCACCTATTGGGGAGCAACATACAACATCAGTTTCGACCTGAACTGGGGAAAGAAGAAACCTACCGTAAAGGAAGTGATTGAGAATGTGGTCGAAGATGTCAAAGCAAAACCAGAAAAGTAACAGCATTATCACCTCAAAGCGTAACAACATCATCACAAAGAAGCGTAATAACGTAATCAACAAAGAAGCGTAATGACGTAATCACGTAACTACGTAATTATATCATTACTCCACAAAGCAAAACATAAACTCATGTCCAAACTCTTTTCTAAACTCAACGAGCAATTTGATGAACCTGCAGAAAAGCATCCGATGCACTGGTGGCACTGGATACTTTTACTTGTTCTCATTGCTGGCACACTATACACCATACGCCAGAACAACACCTCTGGCACAGCAAACTCCGATGGAGCATGGAAGCAGAAAGCCATCCAGAAGACTGAAGGTTCTGTGTTCGGCACCATTTACCACATCACATACCATTCTGAAGACAAATTCGAAGACGGTATTAAAGATGCACTTCAGCAGGTGGATAATTCCCTTTCTCCATTCAACAAGAGTTCCATCATCACTGCAATTAACAACAACACATCGATGGACACCAACGACATGTTTGTTCGTGTATTTAACCTTGCAAAGCAGGTGTCTGCCGAGACAGATGGAGCATTCGACATCACAGTTGCCCCACTTGTCAATCTCTGGGGATTCGGTTTCAAGAATATGGACAACGTGAGCAATGAGGCTGTTGACAGTCTTCTTCAGTTTGTTGGCTTCAATAGCGTGACACTTGAAGAAAACAAGGTAGTGAAGACTCATCCCGAAACCATGCTCGACTGCTCTGCGATTGCCAAAGGTTATGGTGTCGATGCTGTTGGAGAATATCTCGAATCACGAGGCGTTAAGAACTACATGGTCGAGATTGGTGGAGAGGTAAGAGTGCGAGGCAACAACCCTCGTGGTTCAAACTGGCAGATTGGCATCACTCGTCCTGAAGATGACTCTACATGTAATCAGAGCGACATACAGCAAGTGATAAAGGTGACCGACCTTGCAATGGCAACATCTGGCAACTACAGAAACTTCTATGTAAAGGGCGGAAAGAAATACGCACATACCATCGACCCTCGTACTGGCTACCCTATTCAGCATAACATCCTCTCATCTACCGTACTCGCATCAGACTGTGCTACAGCTGATGCTTACGCCACATCGTTCATGGTTCTCGGACTTGATGAAGCTAAGAAGGTGCTGGCAAAGCACACTGAACTCATGGCTTACTTCATCTATACTAAGGACGACGGAACAACAGGCGAATGGTATTCGGAGAAGCTGAAGAAGCTGATGGTAAAATAGAGATACTGATTCTTGAGTGACAATCATAAATTAGGCAAGTTATGGAATTGACAATGTTTCAACGACTACAAGAGTTACCACTCTTCCAAGGTCTCAACATGGATGACATGAGTGACATAGTGACAAAGGTACGCCTCGACTTCCAGCAACACTCGGAAGAGGAGACCATTGCACTACAGATGTCAAGCTGCAAAAATCTCATCTTCATCCTTCGTGGCACCGTAAGGGTTGAATATATTGACCCAGACAGTCGATTCCGTTTTTCAGAACATATCTCTGCCCCTACCGTACTCGAACCACAGAGCATGTTCGGCATGATACAGAAATATCAGCGTACATACATTGCCGATACACCGTGCCACACACTCACTATCAGTCGAGGTCAGTTTCTCAGCATCATGATGAACAACCCTATCGTGAAGACCAACATGCTGAACCTCGTATGTTCAAATCTGCAACGAAACGTGTCGAGAGTGGTAAACATATCTCACGAAAATGCAGATGTGAAGTTTAGACAACTCATACACAACTACTCCATCAATCCTCGTGGCGAGAAAAACCTATATGCCACAATGGAACAGCTCGCCGAGATGTTCTGCGAAACTCGCCTCAACGTGTCGAAAGTGCTGAAGAAGTTGAAGGAAGAAGGCAAGATCGTACAGGAACGCAAGTCGTTTACTATCTTGGCTGCTGAGGATATTTAGGGCAAGTGGTTAGTGGTTAAAGTTAATAGAATATATAAATAAAATATGAATCCATTCTTACAAAAATATGATACTCCACATGGAGTGATTCCGTTCGACAAGATACTGTTCGAGCACTACGAACCTGCAATGATGCAGGGCATAAAGGAGGAAGACGAAGAGATAGCAGCAATCATCAGCAACCCAGAGCATCCAACATTCCAGAACACTATCGAAGCGTTGGAGAACACAGGCGAACTGCTCAACAGAGTGGAAGAGGTATTCTACAATCTTCTTAGTGCCGAGACATCCGACGAGATGGACGACTTGGCACAGAAGATGGCACCTATCCTCTCCGAACACCGCAACAACATAACTCTCAACTTCGACCTTTTCAAGCGAATCAAAGCCGTATATGACGAGGAAGAAGCACAGGGTTTTGCCGACCTTACACCAGAGCAGAAGAAACTCCTCACCGACTGCTACGAGAGTTTCACTCGTAACGGTGCCAATCTTCCTGACGACAAGAAGGAGATACTCCGCAAGGTCAGTTCAGACCTCAGCACAGCCTCTCTGCAGTTCTCGCAGAACAAGCTCAAGGCAACAAATGCATACAAGCTTCACATCACCAACCTCGATGAACTGACAGGTTTGCCAGAGAGTGCTCTTGACCTTGCCAAAGACACAGCAAAGGAAGAAGGACTCGAAGGATATGTGTTCACACTCCAGGCTCCTTCGTATGGCCCATTCCTCACATACTGTGCAAATCGTGAACTTCGCCGTCAGATGTGGATGGCATACAACACCATGTGTACCGATGGCGAATACAGCAACATCGACATCGTGAAGCAGATAGTGAATCTTCATCGCCAGTTGGCACAACTCTTGGGCTACAAGACATACGCAGACTACACTCTCGTGCATCGTATGGCAGAGAACGCCGACAATGTATATAATCTCTTGAACAATCTCATCGATGCCTATATGCCTACAGCACAAAAGGAGGTGGCAGAGATTGAAGCACTTGCTAAGGAGACAGAAGGCGATGACTTCGAGGTTCAGCCTTGGGACTTTGGCTACTATTCCAACAAGCTCAAGGAGAAGTACAACATCAACTCCGAGATGCTTCGTCCTTACCTCGACCTCTCGAAGGTCAAGGCAGGAGTGTTCGGACTTGCCACTCGACTCTACGGCATCACATTCGTTCCAAACAAGGACATTCCTGTTTATCATCCAGATGTAGAAGCATACGACGTGATGGACAAGGATGGCAAGTTTCTCGCCGTATTCTATTGCGACTTCCATCCTCGCAAGAGCAAGAAATCGGGAGCATGGATGACCAGTTTCAAGGAACAGTGGAAGAAGACCGTAACTGATGCCGATGGCAATGTGACAGAGGAGAACTCTCGTCCTCATGTTTCCATCGTCATGAACCTCTCCAAACCAACAGCTGATAAGCCAGCACTCCTCACTCTGGGTGAAGTGGAGACGTTCCTTCACGAATTTGGACATTCACTCCACGGCATGTTTGCCGACACTTACTATCGTGGTCTGTCTGGTACTAACGTGTATTGGGACTTCGTCGAACTCCCATCACAAATCATGGAGAACTTCTGCACAGAACAAGAGTTTCTCAACACTTTTGCTCAGCACTACGAGACTGGCGAACCACTTCCTCAGGAACTCATCGACCGTATTAAGGCTACAAACAACTTCAACGTAGCATACGCTTGTATGCGTCAGGTCAGCTTCGGACTCCTCGATATGAGTTACTACACCCTCGAAGATGAGTTCACTGCCGATGTTGAGACTTTCGAGAAATCTGCATGGCAACGTGCTCAAGTTCTCCCATCCATCCCTGGCACTTGCATGACCGTACAGTTCTCGCACATCATGGCAGGAGGCTACTCTGCTGGTTATTACAGTTACAAGTGGGCAGAAGTCCTCGATGCCGATGCCTTCTCTCTGTTCAAGGAAAAGGGCATCTTCAATCAGGAAGTAGCACAGTCCTTCCGCGACAATATCCTCTCAAAGGGAGGAACAGAACATCCTGCTGTGCTTTACCGTAGGTTTAGAGGTCAGGACCCAACAATTGATGCTCTTCTTAAACGAAACGGAATACATTCGTAAGTGACATATATAATAATGAGAAAAAAACTATCAATACTCACCACCCTGCTGCTCTCACTACTCCTCACAGGCTGTACCCTTGAGGACAATGTCGAGGAGATGTTCTTCAATAAGACATGGCACATCGTGGGTGGAGGAATAAACGGTGAAGCGATGAACTCCGTCGTGTCTGAGTTTTATCACGACAAGAACGGAAAGCCATACGGTTCGTCAGCCTACTGCATCCACTTCGACACGGGCAACACCTTCACCGGCATTCTTGCACCAGGCACCACCTTCTCAGGCACATGGAATGTGGACCCAGTCAAGCGACAGCTCCACATGAACATGAAAAGTTCATCAACTGCCCAGGCAGCCATCGACCGTTCGCTCTTCATCATCTTGAAGGACATCACCTTCTACGAGGGCGACAACCAATACTTGATTATTTACAAAGACAAAGAAAACTATATCAGACTGAATCATGAACGATAAACAAAGCCTTCTCGACAAACGCTATCTACGCATGGCGCTCATCTGGGCAGAGAACTCATATTGCGAGCGCCGCAAGGTTGGTGCTCTCGTAGTCAAGGACAAAGCAATCATTTCCGACGGCTATAACGGCACACCATCAGGATTTGAGAATGTGTGCGAAGATGACAACAACGTCACTAAACCTTATGTTCTTCATGCAGAGGCAAACGCCATCACGAAACTTGCACGAAGCAACAACTCCAGCGATGGAGCCACAATGTACATCACAGCCTCGCCATGTATCGAGTGTGCCAAACTCATCATTCAGGCAGGTGTTAAACGTGTCGTCTATGGCGAGAACTATCGTCTTCGCGATGGTCTCGACCTCCTCGAACGTGCCGGCATCGAAACTATCTTCGTTGACAAAGACACCCTCTCGAACAACTCATAAATCTATACTCTCAACTTATAACTCTCTCCGAAATTGAATATCAACCGTTCATCCCGTTTCATTCCAATCATCGCCGCCATCAGTGTGGTGATAGGAATCATCATTGGCTCTTTTCTTGCCAATCGCTTTAGTGGCAACAGACTGAACATCATCAACACCTCTTCAAACAAGCTTAGCGACTTGCTTCACATCATTGATGGTCAGTATGTTGATACCGTGAGCATCACAAATCTGGTCGAGGATGCCATGCCAAAGATACTTGAAGAACTTGACCCACACTCTACATATATCTCTGCAAAAGATGCACAGACAGCCAACGACGACCTTCGTGGTTCGTTCTCGGGTGTAGGTGTTCAGTTCACCATTCGTGAGGATACAGTACGTGTCACCAACATCATCAAAGGCGGTCCTTCCGAAAAGGTCGGCATCATGGCAGGCGACAAGATTATCTCAGTCGATGGCAAACCATACGTCGGCAAGGTAGTGACAAACGAAGAGACGCTCCATCGTCTCAAGGGTGAAAAAGGCACAAAAGTCAAGATTGGCATCGTGCGTCAAGGCGAGAAGAAACCACTCACCTTCACTGTTGTTCGTGGTGACATACCTGTCAAGAGCATCGAGGCAACATATATGCTCACCAACAAACTTGGTTACATCAAAATTAAGTCATTTGGTGAAACAACATATCCTGAACTCCTCACTTCACTTGCCGAACTCGAGCAGCAAGACTTCAAGGGACTCGTCATCGACCTTCGCGAGAATGGTGGTGGTTACCTTAACTCTGCCATCCAGATTATCAATGAGTTCCTCCCAAAGAACCGCCTCATCGTTTACACAGAAGGGCGTAAGTCACCACGAAGCGACTACAAGAGCGACGGTCGTGGTTCGTACCAACACATGCCACTCATCGTACTTACCAACGAGTACAGCGCCAGTGCTTCCGAGATTCTTGCAGGTGCCATTCAGGATAACGACCGTGGTGTCATCATTGGTCGCCGTTCTTTCGGCAAGGGATTGGTACAGACACCTATCGACTTCAACGATGGTTCAATGATTCGTCTCACCGTGGCACGCTACCACACTCCTTCTGGTCGTTGCATCCAGAAGCCATACGTCAAGGGCGAAAGCCGTGAGGAGTACGAGATGGACATCCTCACTCGCTACAACCGCGGTGAGTTCTTCAATGAAGATTCTATCCGTCAGACTGGCGAAGTCTATAAGACCAGCATTGGTCGCACAGTATATGGTGGTGGTGGTATCATGCCAGACTACTTCGTAGGCGAGGACACAACACAGTTCACTCCATACTACACGGAATGTATCAACAAGGGCCTCGTTACCCAGTTCTGTTTTGAGTATGTTGATACCAACCGTAAGACACTCAGTCAGTACACCAGTCCTCTCGACATGGTTAAGTACCTTCGTCGTCAGAATCTCGTAGAGCAGTTCATACGCTTTGCCGACAGTCGTGATGTTCGTCGCCGCAACAACATGATTATGAAGTCGCAGCGTCTGTTCGAGCATAGCATCTATGGCAATATCATATACTACATGCTCGACATGAACGACTACATGCGTTACATCAATCAAGACGATGCTACCATCAAGAAGGCAATCGAGATATTCAATCAGGGCAAGACACGACCTGAGTTGCAGGAAAGCAAGACAATGAAGAAGTCCGCTTATGAAAAAGGAACTGAGAACTCGCATACGCTCATTAAAGGGCACTTTTACTGCTGAGCAACTCTCCGAGATGAGTAGCAGCATCATCACTCGCCTGCTGACAAACCCTTTGTACATGCGGGCTACAACCGTATTGCTCTACCACTCCCTGCCCGATGAGGTCTGCACCCACTCTCTCATCAGCGAAGCATACAATCAAGGCAAGCGAGTACTGCTCCCCACAGTCGTGGGCAGCGAACTCGAACTGCATGAATACACCCCCTCTGCAGGAACACATCAAGGCTCGTTCAGCATCATTGAGAGCGATGGACCATTATTCACAGACTATCCATCCATCGACCTTGCCATCATCCCTGGCATGGCGTTCGACTCTGAAGGCAACCGTCTCGGTAGAGGTAAGGGGTACTACGACCGCTTGTTGCCTCGCCTCCAATGTCCTCTCATCGGACTATGCTTCCCCTTCCAGTTTGTCGAGAGCATACCAGTCGAACCTCACGACAGAAAGGTAGATGTCGTTTTGTATTGAAATAAATTTGCTCACATACTAATAACAATAACACTAAAAATCAATCTTATGAAAAAATCAATCCTCGCAGTAGCCATCCTCGGCACATCCCTCCTCACAAGTTGTGGAATGCTTGGTGGACAGGGAGCAGGCAATGGTAGCCTTCTCGGCACAAACAACAAACAGCAAACAACAACAAACAACACAGGCTCAGCACTCGGTTCTGTTCTTGGTTCTGTTCTTGGTGGAGGCAACGGCTCATCTCTTCTCGGTAGTATCCTCGGAGCCTTCGGTGCATCGACAAATGCCAACACACTTATCGGCACATGGACATACTCACAACCATCCATACAGTTTGAGTCATCAAACCTCCTTGCTAAGGCTGGTGGCGGTGTAGCATCACAAACTATCATCAACAAGATTGCCCCATACTATGAGAAAGTAGGTCTCAAGCCTGGAGTAGCAAAGATTACTCTCAACCAGGACAAGACATGCAACATCGCTCTCTCAAGCAAGAACATCTCAGGTACATACGTTTATGACCAGTCAGCAGGCACTCTCACCGTTACCAGCACAGTAGGTGTCAAGCTCTTTACAGCCTATGTATCTGTTAGCATGAACCAGCTCTCCCTCACTATGGACACCACCAACCTTCTCGGCATGGTCCAGAACATTGGTTCCAAGTCGAGCAACACTACCCTCTCCAGCATCAGTTCCGTAAGCAAGATGTTCGATGGTATGAAGACTGGTTTCTTGTTCACAAAGTAGGAAATCGAAATAGTTATTATAAAAGGGGTGCAACATTTGCAATAAATACAAATGTTGCACCCTATATTTTATATTACAATACTATCTAACTTACTCCACTATTCATACGCCTCAATTCCTTTGGAGTTATTACGGATGTCCTTATAGGCATTGTTCATGCCTTCATTGGTAATCTTAAAGTCGCGGTTGACTGGACGACCTTCGTCCTGAAGGGAGTGAGAGAACATCCAGTCATAAGTTTGCTTCATGTAGAAGATGCGAGCAGGACGACCGTGATCGACACCAGGCATACGAGTGTAGATAAGTCGGGAGTCATCACCTGTCTGCTTGACTGCATCGACAACCTTGTCGCTGGCACTTACTGGCACAGCTCGGTCAGCAGTACCATGTACTATCCACATAGGAATGCGAGAAAGTCCTGAGAGGTCGCGCACTGTGGCTCCACCACAAAGTGCCATACCACAAGCGATACGGTCGGGATAGGTGGCACACATGTCAAGAGTGCCATAACCACCAAGACTCATGCCATAAACATAGATGCGGTTGCTATCAACCTTATAGTTTTTCTCTGCCCACTCGATGAGATTCATGATTTTCTTTGGCTGCCACGAACCACCCGGGTTTTGTGGAGCAATGATATAAGCATCGATAATTTCACCATATCGGAGAGCATCCATCGGTCCATAGCGTTTCACTCTATCGAGGTTATTGCCACAAAGACTTGCACCATGAAGAAACACGAGCAAAGGACGATGAACATTGCGGCTCTCATCGTCTTCAGGACGATAAAACCAAAAGTTGTAACCATCCTTCACTTCGCCACGATATGCTTTTGCTTTGTTAACGGAATTCTGTGCGTATGCTGATATGCTGAACAGCACGAGTAGTGCAAGGAGTATAATTTGTTTTGTATGTTTCATAACATTAAAAATAAAAAGAGGGTGCATCAAGTATTTGACACAACCTCTCATTCCTTAGTTTTTATGAGCGGAAAACGAGACTCGAACTCGCGACCCCAACCTTGGCAAGGTTGTGCTCTA
>CALBJW010000060.1 GCA_937893145.1 uncultured Prevotellaceae bacterium
CTCCCGCATCAATACGCTTTCCGAGTCGGGCTTCAAGACCAACACGAAAATGGTTGTCGTGGTTGAACTCATACAATCCACCAAGAAGAATGGATGCAAGTTCTTCGTTGTCAAACCTTGCACCAACGCCTAAGAAGCTGTTCATTCTGCGTAGATTATATATAGTAGAAGGAGGAACGATGTTCTGATCATCAATGTCAATTTGTTTTGGTGTGCGGTGGATAGCAGGAAGAGGTTCGATGACTGAAAGAGAGTCGTGGAGAGCTTTCAGTTCGGGCAGTTTCAGTCGTGCTGCAGTCTCGCCACGAGTGACAAGAGTCTTGAGTGCATCACTGTTGAAACTGGCTGCTGAATATCCCTTTACATCAACATGGATGAAAATGTCGGTATCGGCAATGTTCTTTTCCACCTTGTTGGAACAAACAACACCGAAGACTTCGGAAAGGACATCGAGTGTTGAGTTTATGTTGTCGTAACCACTACCCTCGCCTGACACGCTGACACCAATGACTATGTCGGCTCCCATTTCACGAGCCACATCGACTGGATAGTTGTTGACAAGACCACCATCAACAAGTACCATGCTATCACGCTTGACAGGTGCGAAAACTCCAGGAATAGCCATACTTGTACGCATTGACTCGGCAAGAATGCCATCTCGCATCACGACTTCTTTGCCTGTGAGAATATCTGCTGCAACACATGCAAAAGGTATAGGCAAGTCATCGTACTTCATAGGCTGAAGATGGTCGGCAGTGAGTTCGCTAAAAAGATAAGCAATGTTATTGCCCTTGAGCAGACCACCCTCGATGACCTCAAAAGGAGACTTCTCGAAGTCAACACTGATGATGAATTTGTCTGTGCGCTGTTTTTTGCGTAAAAGTTTATCTTGACGATCTACTTTATCGGTAAGGAGGTTCATCCAGTTCTGACCATTGATTATGCTGTCCATCTGTTCGACAGTATAACCACTGGCATAAAGAGCACCAACGATGGACCCCATACTTGTTCCAACGATGTAGTCGATAGGTATGCCTGCTTCCTCAATTACACGAATGGCTCCAACATGTGCTACGCCTTTAGCACCACCACCACTTAAGACTAACGCTACTTTTGGTCGCTGCTGGGCAAGGAGTGTGAATGTGAGGAGAAATGAAGTAAGGATTGTCAAGAGTCTTTTCATAATGGTAGAGATTGTTTTTAACGGTCAAAAAACAAAAAAGGAGTTAAAGGAGCTACTTAGCCCCATTAACTCCATATTTATATTATAGTAATTATCCTCTAAGCTTTGCGATGCTCTCTGTGAGGGCAGCAATCTTAGTCTCGGCATCAGCCTGCTTCTTCTTCTCGAGTTCAACAACCTGAGCTGGCGCATTAGCCACGAAGCGTTCGTTAGAGAGTTTCTTCTGAACACCAACGAGGAAGCCCTGAAGACGCTTAACCTCAGCCTCCATCTTCTGGATTTCAGCTTCTGTGTCGATGAGGTTGCCGAGAGGAACAGCAAATTCTGTTGTGCCAATGAGGAAGGCAGATGCTGTGTCGTCCTTAGCAGTCACGATAGCAATCTCGGAGAGGTTAGCCATCTTTGTGATGAGGTCAGAGAGTGAAGCAGAAGGATTGTTGCCTACAACCTGAAGTGGAAGTGGTTCCTTTGGTGCGATGTTCTTCTGATTGCGAACAGCGCGAACACCAGCAACAATCTGTTTCATTATCTCAACATCAGCGATGAGCTGTGCATCAGCCTCTGTAGGAGCATCAATAACGAGTGGAGAAACCATGATTGACTCACCATCCTTACGCTCTGCGATGTGCTGATAGAGTTCCTCAGTGATGAATGGCATGAATGGGTGTATAATCTTCATGAGCTGTTCGAAGAAGCCGAGTGTAGCAGCGTATGTAGCAGCATCAACTGGCATAGCACAGTTCTTCTCACGGTCGTACTCTGGCTTAATCATCTCAAGATACCAGCCAGAGAACTCGTCAGTGAAGAGTTTGAAGATAGCCATGAGAGCTTCGTTGAGACGATACTTAGAGTAGAGGTCGTTGATTTCTACAACGGCATTCTTAATCATTGCATCCATCCAAGCGATTGCCTTCTTGTTGCTTTCTGGCTGTGCCTTTGCTTCATCAACCGACCATCCCTTGACAAGACGGAAGGCATTCCAAATCTTATTGCAGAAGGCAGCACCCTGCTGACAGAGCGACTCGTCGAAGAGGATGTCATTACCTGCAGGAGCAGAGAGGAGCATACCCATACGAACGCCGTCGGCACCATACTTCTCGATAAGACCGATTGGGTCAGGTGAGTTACCGAGTGACTTAGACATCTTGCGACCGAGGTTGTCACGGACGATACCTGTGAAATATACATTGCGGAAAGGTACATCCTTCATGTATTCCTCACCAGCCATAATCATACGAGCAACCCAGAAGAAGATGATATCTGGACCTGTTACGAGGTCGGCAGTTGGATAGTAGTAGTTGATTTCTTCGTTGCCAGGATTGTTGATACCATCGAAGAGAGATACTGGCCAGAGCCATGATGAGAACCATGTGTCGAGGGCATCTTCATCACGAGTAAGCATATCTGCTGTGATGTCTGCACCATACTTAGCCTGTGCCTTTGCAAGTGCCTCCTCTGGAGTGAGAGCCACTACAAAACGTTCTTCTGCATCGTTCTCGTTTCCACTGACGAAGTAAGCTGGAATGCGATGTCCCCACCAGAGCTGACGAGAGATACACCAGTCCTGAATGTTCTCGAGCCAGTTGCGGTATGTAGTGACATACTTTGTTGGGTAGAACTTGATTTCGCCATTGAGCACTGGAGGAAGAGCAATGTCTGCCATGTGCTTCATAGAGAGGAACCACTGCTTGCAGAGACGAGGTTCAACGGCTGTGTCCTGATTACGCTCAGAATAGCCAACCTTATTGTCATAATCCTCTACGCGTTCCATAAGACCAGCATTCTGGAGGTCGATAGCAATCTGCTTACGAACATCCATACGGTCCTGACCTACATAAAGACCTGCCTCCTCAGAGATTGTGCCATCTGGATTGAAGATGTCGATAGTCTCAAGGTTGTGTGTCTTACCAAGTGCGTAGTCGTTGACATCATGTGCTGGTGTAACCTTCAAACAGCCTGTACCAAACTCGATGTCAACATAGCGGTCTTCGATAACAGGAATGACACGACCTACGAGTGGTACGATGACCTTATGACCACGAAGCCACTGGTTCTTCACATCCTTAGGATTGATACACATAGCTGTATCACCCATGATAGTCTCAGGACGAGTAGTAGCAACAACAGCGTAGTAACGACCGTTTTCATCCTGATGAAGCACTTCACCCTCTTCGCCAGTTGGCTTGACAGGGTTAGTGTCAGCATCTGCTACATAGTAACGAAGGTGGAAGAGCTTTGACTTCTCGTCACGATAGATAACCTCTTCTGTAGAAAGAACGGTCTGTGCCTTTGGGTCCCAGTTGACCATACGAAGACCACGATAGATGAGTCCCTTGTCGTAGAGGTCAACGAACACCTTGAGAACTGACTCGCTGCGCTTCTCATCCATAGTGAATGCTGTGCGGTCCCAGTCGCATGATGCTCCAAGACGACGAAGCTGCTTGAGGATGATGCCTCCATGTTCGTCAGTCCAGTCCCATGCGTGCTTCAAGAACTCCTCACGAGTGAGGTCACGCTTCTTGATGCCCTGTTCGGCGAGGCGGTTTACGACCTTTGCCTCTGTTGCGATAGAAGCGTGGTCAGTGCCTGGTACCCAACAAGCATTCTTGCCATCGATACGAGCCTTACGGATAAGGATGTCCTGAATGGTATTGTTGAGCATATGTCCCATGTGGAGAACACCAGTCACATTTGGTGGTGGGATAACGATAGTATATGGTTCACGGCCATCTGGCTTACTTGCGAAGAGCTTGTGGTCCATCCAATACTGGTACCACTTTCCTTCCACATCTTGTGGATTGTACTTTGTTGCTAATTCCATTGATATATTTTATTGTTTCGAATTTCGTGCAAAGGTACGAATAATAATTTAATTATATTATCAATAAGGTGGAAATATAAACCTTACTTCAAGATATTTGTGAATTCTGTAGGGTATTCAGTTTCAAACTTGAGGCGTTCACCGGTTATTGGGTGGGTAAATTCAAGTCGGAAAGCATGAAGGCAGATACGGCCTGCAGGGTCTGTCTCGGCTCCGTATTTATGGTCTCCAGCAATGGAATGGTGAAGGTCCTGCATGTGAACACGAATCTGGTTCTTACGACCAGTGTCGAGTTTGAGTTCTACAAGACTATATCCATTCTTACGCTTGAGTGTACGGTAGTTAGTCACAGCTCGTTTGCCTCCATTATCCTGTGCGGATGAATAGACGACATACATTCTGTTCTCCATCAACCATGATGTAACACTGCCACTATCCTTTTCCATATCACCTTCGCAGACTGCAATGTATCGGCGGTCGGTAACTATCTCTTTCCAGTGGTCTGTGAACATCTGCTGAATGTCACGACGCTTTGCAAAAAGAAGCAGACCACTTGTTTCACGATCGAGGCGATGAACGGTGTGTACAGAGAATGCTCTGCTCTTTCTCTTCACATATTCATCAAGGATGTCCTTAACGGTCTGGGCACGAGAACCTGGTTGTGAGTTTGTGAGGATGCCATTTGCCTTTTCAACAACAATGATAAATGCATCTTCATACACAATCTTAACCCACTTGCTACGCATATCGTGAATCTGTCGGCGATTGGCAATCTGGACAAGTTGTCCTGGACGAAGTGGAGTATTGAATTGAGTTGTAATCTTCTTGTCAACATATACCATACGCTGACCGAGAAGTTCCTTTATCTTTGTGCGTGAACCACCAACATGCTTTGTGAGGAATGACATCAGTTCGTCTGCTTCACGAACTGGATAATCAACAAACTTGAGGGCGGCTTTCTTGTCAAAATAATCGTTCATATATTTAACGTCTTTCTAAGAGTACTACATTTTCCACATGCTGAGTGTGTGGGAACATATCAACAGGCTGAACCCTTGTGACCTTATAGTCAGCATCAAGAAGCTGAAGGTCACGAGCTTGAGTGGCAGGATTACAGCTCACATAAACAATGCGTTGTGGTGCAGCAAAAAGAATTGTGTCAATCACATCCTGATGCATTCCAGCACGAGGAGGGTCGGTAATGATAACTTCAGGACGACCATACTGTGCTATGAACTCCTTATTGAGGATATCCTTCATATCACCAGCAAAGAAGAGTGTATTGTCGATACCATTAACCTCAGAATTGACTTTTGCATCTTCGATTGCCTCTGGAACATATTCAATACCAATGACATTCTTTGCCTTCTTTGCCACGAAGTTAGCTATGGTTCCTGTTCCTGTGTAAAGGTCATAGACGAGTTCATTACCAGTAAGACCAGCGAAGTCGCGAGCAACGCTATAGAGTTCGTATGCCTGGTCTGTATTGGTCTGATAGAACGACTTTGGTCCAACCTTGAACTTCAAGTCTTCCATTGTCTCGTAGATGAAGTCTGTTCCCTTGAAACAATGTACCTCCTGGTCACCAAATGTGTCGTTTGCCTTATGGTTATCAACATAGAGGAGTGAAGTGATTTCAGGGAATGTATCTGCAAGATGCTGAAGAAGTGCAAGTGCCTGTTCCTTCTCTTCTGCTGTGTCGATGCGGAACTGAATGAGAAGCATGAACTCGCCAGTATTGGAATTGCGAAGCATCATGGAACGAAGAAGTCCTGAGTTCTGGCGAAGGTCGTAGAATACAAGTCCATTCTGGAGGGCATATTCACGAATGTCATTACGAATACGGTTCTGCAAATCATCCATGAGATGACACTTGTTTATGTCGAGAATCTTGTCGAATGCACCGGAGATATGGAAACCTACTGCATCCATAACATCATATTTGACATCTTGTTTTACTTCATCTTCTGTGAGCCAACGCTTGTTTGAGAATCCATATTCGAGCTTATTGCGATACTCACGAGTCTTCTTGCTTCCAAGAATTGGCATGAACTCAGGGAGTTCGACCTTACCAATTCGGCTGAGATTGTCGAAAACCTGCTGCTGTTTTGCCTTCAACTGTTCTTCATACTTGAGACACTGCCACTTGCATCCACCACAAACACCGTAATGTTCACAGAATGGAGTGTCACGAAGTGGACTATACTCATGTATGTTGATAGCAACAGCTTCCATGAAACTGCTTTTCTTTTTCTTTACCTGTAAATCTACAACATCACCAGGTACAACATAAGGCACAAACACTACCTTATCGTCAACTCGGGCTAAAGACTTACCTTCAGCAGCCACTGCTGTGATGGTGACATTTTCGATGATTGGAAGTTTCTTCTTATTTCGCATATATAAATTTGGAATTATTTCAAAACAAAATTAGTATTCATACTTAACTGACTGGCTCTCATCACTCTTCACACTGGCATAGAGATATGCAAATGGAACGGTCTGAATCCAGAAAGTGAATGAATAGAGGAAATTGGTGATGAACAGAACTACAAAATACCAGAAGTGGAATCCTGATGGGAACGACACTGGATCACCGTTCATCTGCGACCATGTTGCCGCATAATAACTGTTTATCATCACGATAGATGGAAGTGAAAGGACAAACATGACCGATATGCAGAGTACAGCAATAAGCATTGACAAGCAGAACACTTTGCTCCACTTCTTCAAGCCTCGCTTATAACCAAGAAATGCACATTTCACGGCTTTGCCCTTTTCAAGAAACAGGGCTGGTACGGCAAGAGATAGTGGTAATGCAAAAAATACGAATAACATCAACAGAATTGTAGATATGCCCACCTTGATATATCCAAAGATATCTCCTTCTGTCGGAATGAACAAAGGACATACTACTATCAAGCATGACAATACGATAAGAAGTCCTACTGCCAAATTGTAGCAGAAAAACTTCAGTCCATACTTTGCTGCAATCTTATATGTTGGTAGCGGAGCAAATTTCTGCAATGGCAAGTCGTGGGAACGAATAACTACTTCTCGGTATATGATTCCGTAGAAAAAGTAGCAAACGACCACATAAACCAACGAACAAAGGAAGTATATTATACCATACTTGAGGAGTACAGTTACAATGAAATCGTTTGTTGTCTGACTTGCCACAATATCCGCCAATCCCACATTCATCAACAAGTCGATAACCCTTGAGTCTGACATAATAAATACTATGCCCGAAAGTACAGCAGCAAAGATTAGTGTTGCAGGTAGTGTCAACTTGACAAGATAGAAGAAATTGTCTGTCAAAAAACTTATTCCAGCAGAAAGGCATTTGGTTACACTCCTATATTGATAGAATGATTCAGCCTGTGAATTTTCACTTGGATTTTCCATTTTATTGAATGTTTTTATGATGTTAAGTTCAAAAACTTGCAGTTTTAACGTGCAAAATTAAAGAAAATTATCTAATTTTGCAAAGACAAAAGATTCTTATTAATGTATTTCAGTTAAATGAGACACTTAAACACCATAAAATGGGGCTTTATAGGCTGCGGAGAAGTCACAGAAACAAAAAGTGGACCTGCTTTTTCAAAGATAGAAGGTTCGGAAGTTGTTGCTGTGATGAGTCGTGATGAAGACAAGGCTCGTTCATATGCAGAACGACACGGAATAAAGAAATATTACACCGATGCTCAGTCGTTGGTGAACGACCCTGAAGTCAACGCTGTCTATATCGCCACTCCCCCATCTTCACACTCTACTTATGCAATAATGTCGATGCGTGCTGGTAAACCATGTTATGTGGAAAAACCACTCGCAAGAGACTATAATGAATGTCTGCGAGTAAACCGTATCAGTCAACTTACAGATGTACCTTGCTTTGTGGCATATTACAGACGTTATCTGCCATATTTCCAAAAAGTTAAAGAACTTGCTTATAGTGGTAGAATAGGTAAGATTTTGACCATACAGATACAGTTTCATGTACCTCCTCGTGAACTTGATGGCAAGAGTGGTGAAGCAATGCCTTGGCGACTCCAACCAGAAGTGGCTGGTGGTGGCGGATACTTCTACGACTTGGCAAGTCATCAGCTCGACTTGATACAATATATGTTTGGTGACATCATCGAGGCTGAGGGTTATTGCAGAAATATGGGCGGTCTGTACAAGGTGGAAGACACCTTCAATGCTTGTTACCGTTTCCATAATGGTTTGCAAGGAAGTGCAAGCTGGTGCTTTGTGGCTCATGAGTCTGCACGAAAAGACCGAATACTTATCGTTGGAACAAACGGCACAATCACTTTCTCCGTCTTCGACTACAAACCTATCAAATTATACACTGAGGCAGGTATTGAATACTTTGAAATACCAAATCCCGAGAATGTGCAGTTGCCTCTCATCAAGAATGTCGTTGAACATCTTCAAGGCAAAACTATATGTGATTGCGACTCAATTTCTGCTACTCCATCCAACTGGGTTATGGACAGAATATTGGGACGATTTTGATAAACAGAAGACATATACAGATGTATTTTTGTATCAAAAAGGATAAAGTTACGACTTTGTCCTTTCTTTTTTATATATAAATAAATTGTATGTCAAAAAAAAAGTATAACTTTGTCGCTTGTTCAGCGATATGTTGGAACATCATGATAGAATTAAAGTAAAAAGATTAAAAATACAATGCTTACATTAAAACAGATTACAGAAGAGACCGAACGCGTAATTGCCGGTCTTGAGAAGAAGAATTTCAAAGGTGCTAAAGAAGCAGTTGAGAAGGCTATGGCTATCGACAAGACTCGTCGTGATGCTCAGACTCAACTCGACGCTACTCTTGCAGAAAGCAAGCAGTATGCAGCAAAGATTGGTCAGCTCATGAAGGCTGGTCAGAAGGAAGAGGCAGAAGCTGCTAAGGCTGAAGTGGCAAAGCTCAAGGCTGCTGCTGCAGAACTCGAACAGAAGAAGGCTGAAGCAGAAAAGACTCTCACTGCTCACCTCTGCACTATTCCAAACATTCCATACGATGAAGTTCCTGAGGGTAACTGCGCAGAAGACAACTGGGTAGTTAAGTCAAACCTCAAGGAGTGTGTTGTTGGTCAGGACACAGTAGGTAACTGGGATTGCAACCCTTCAAATGGAGAGGCTAAGCTTCCTCATTGGGAACTTGCTAAGAAGTACAACCTCATCGACTTCGACCTTGGTGTGAAGATTACAGGTGCTGGTTTCCCTGTTTATACTGGTAAGGGTGCTCAGCTTCAGCGAGCTCTCATCAACTTCTTCCTTTCAGAAGCAAACAAGGCTGGTTATACAGAAATCATGCCTCCAACAGTAGTTAATGCAGCTTCTGGTTATGGTACAGGTCAGCTTCCTGACAAGGAAGGTCAGATGTATCATTGCGAAATTGATGACCTCTACCTCATCCCTACTGCTGAGGTTCCTGTAACAAACATCTATCGTGATGTTATTCTCGATGAGAAGCAGCTCCCTATCAAGAACTGTGCATACACTCAGTGTTTCCGTCGTGAGGCAGGTTCGTACGGTAAGGATGTTCGTGGTTTGAACCGTCTACATGAGTTCTCAAAGATTGAGATTGTTCGTATCGACACTCCTGAGCATTCAGCAGAGAGCCACAAGGAGATGCTTGCTCATGTTGAAGGTCTTCTCCAGAAACTCGAACTCCCATATCGTATCCTTCGTCTTTGTGGTGGTGACCAGTCGTTCACTTCTGCTATCTGCTACGACTTCGAGGTATATTCTGAGGCTCAGGGCAGATGGCTTGAGGTTTCTTCAGTTTCTAACTTCGATACATATCAGGCAAACCGTCTTAAGTGTCGTTATCGCAATGCTGACAAGAAGGTTCAACTCTGCCACACTCTTAATGGTTCTGCTCTCGCTCTTCCTCGTATCGTTGCATCAATCCTCGAAAACTTCCAGACTGAAAAGGGAATCCGTATGCCAAAGGCATTGGTTCCATTCACTGGTTTCGAATATATAGACTAATATTTAATATAGGAGAACTAAAAGTTCCGCAACTATTCTCGTGGAACTTTTAGTTCTTCCAATAGAAATAAAAAACGACAAAATCCTAAACAACAAATTAATTTGGCTTATTGTTGAATAAGCCGGAACAAGTATTATTATGAATAAGATTGTAAAGAAAGAGCAGTTCTCTGAGAAAGTTTTTAAGCTCGTAGTAGAAGCACCTCTCATTGCAAAGTCTCGTAAGGCAGGTCATTTCGTTATTGTTCGTGTTGGCGAAAAGGGCGAAAGAATGCCACTCACAATTGCTGATGCTGACACAGAAGCAGGTACTATCACTCTCGTTGTTCAGACTGTTGGTTATTCATCAACAAAGCTCTGCAGCCTTAACGAAGGCGACTACATCACTGACGTTGTAGGTCCACTTGGTCAGGCTACTCACATCGACAACTTCGGTACAGTAGTTTGTGCTGGTGGTGGTGTAGGTGTTGCTCCAATGCTTCCTATCATCAAGTCACTTAAGGCAGCTGGCAACCGTGTCATCTCTGTTCTCGCTGGTCGTACTAAGGAACTCATCATCCTTGAGGATGAGGTTCGTAAACACTCTGACGAGGTAATCATCATGACTGATGATGGTTCATACGGAAAGCAGGGTGTGGTAACTGTAGGTATCGAGGAAGTTATTCTGCGTGAAAAGGTTGACAAGTGCTTCGCTATTGGTCCTGCTATCATGATGAAGTTCTGCTGTCTTCTCACAAAGAAATATGAAATCCCAACTGATGTATCTCTCAACACTATCATGGTTGACGGTACAGGTATGTGTGGTGCTTGCCGTATCACAGTAGGTGGTAAGACTAAGTTCGTTTGTGTTGATGGTCCTGAGTTTGACGGTCACGCTGTTGACTTCGATGAGATGTTCAAGCGTATGGGTGCTTTCAAGCCAGTTGAGATTGAAGAGATGAAGAAGCTCACAGAGCATGTTGAAGGTATCGTAGTAAACAAGAAGGAAGCTGAAGCTGTTGCTGCTCCAGTAGCTGGTGATGGTGAGACTCCACTTGCTGAACTTACTGACCGTTCTGCTGCATGGCGTAAGGAGATTCAGGGTTCAATGAAGGCTAAGGAGCGTGGCGAGATTGAGCGTTGTGTTATGGGTGAACTTGATCCTGTTTACCGTGCAACTACTCGTCTTGAAGAAGTAAACACAGGCCTTACTGTTGAACAGGCTCTCACTGAGGCTAAGCGTTGTCTTGACTGTGCTAACCCAACATGTATGCAGGGTTGTCCAGTTTCTATCAATATCCCATCATTCGTTAAGAGCATTGAGCGTGGTCACTTCCTCGATGCAGCAAAGGTTCTCAAGTCAACTTCTGCTCTTCCAGCAGTTTGTGGTCGTGTTTGTCCTCAGGAGAAGCAGTGTGAGAGCAAGTGTATGCACCTCAAGCTTGGTCACAAGGCAGTTGCTATCGGTAACCTTGAGCGTTTCGCTGCTGACCATGAGCGTAACTCTGGCAAGATGGCTCTTCCTGAATGTGCACCAAAGAACGGCATCAAGGTTGCTATCGTAGGTTCTGGTCCTGCTGGTCTCTCTTGTGCAGGTGATATGGCTAAGGCTGGATTTGAAGTAACAGTATTCGAGGCTCTTCACGAGATTGGTGGTGTGCTCAAGTATGGTATTCCTGAGTTCCGTCTTCCAAACGCTATCGTTGATGTAGAAATCGAGAACCTCTCTAAGATTGGTGTTAACTTCGTTAAGGACTGTATCGTAGGTAAGACAATCACTATGCAGGATCTTGAGGCAGAAGGTTACAAGGCTATCTTCGTTGCTTCAGGTGCTGGTCTTCCAAACTTCATGAACATTCCTGGTGAGAACTCAGTAGGTATCATGTCTTCAAACGAATACCTCACTCGTGTTAACCTCATGGATGCTTCTAACCCTGCAACTGACACTCCAATCGTTAAGGCTAAGAATGTGATGGTTGTTGGTGGTGGTAACACTGCTATGGACTCATGTCGTACAGCTAAGCGTCTTGGTGCTGAGAAGGTATGGATTGTATATCGTCGTTCTGAGGCTGAAATGCCAGCTCGTCTTGAGGAGGTTAAGCACGCTAAGGAAGAAGGTATCGAGTTCCTCACTCTCCACAACCCTATCGAATACATCGCTGATGAAAAGGGTAACCTCACTCAGGTTAAGCTTCAGGTTATGGAACTTGGTGAGCCAGATGCTTCTGGTCGTCGTTCTCCTGTTCCTGTAGAGGGCAAGATTGAAACTCTCGACATCGACCAGGCTATCGTTGCTGTTGGTGTATCTCCAAACCCACTCGTTCCAAAGTCTGTTGAAGGACTTGAACTTGGTCGCAAGAACACTATCGCTGTAAACGAAAGCATGCAGTCATCTATTCCTACAATCTTCGCAGGTGGTGACATCGTTCGTGGTGGTGCTACTGTTATCCTCGCAATGGGTGATGGTCGCAAGGCTGCAGCAAGCATGATTGAAATGTTGACTAAGTAATAGTATTACTTATATACAATAAAAGGGCAAATGTTGCGTTTATCTATATAAACAAACATTTGTCCTTTTTATTTTTTTATGAAACGACTTACACATTATATATTATTATTACTTATCACCGTCATCTTTGCAAGTTGCAACGATGAAGTGCAGTACACAACAGATTTTGAGGCAAAGATATCATTCTCTGCTGACACCATATCGTTCGACACTGTTTTCAGCACCATTGGTTCAAGCACAAAGGGCTTCCAGGTATTTAATAATAATGACAAGGCAATAAAGCTTAAGGAGATAAATCTTGCAAGTGGTGGAGCTTCAGGTTTCCGCATCAATGTTGATGGGCAGAGCGGCACACACTTCAAGGACATAGACATCTTGAAGAAAGACAGCATCTTCGTATTTGTAGAAGTGACTGTCAATCCACAAGATGCCGACTCCCCTATCCTTGTCACCGACTCCCTTCAGTTCATCATGGAAAACGGCCATAAGTCGCAAGTCATCCTTCAAGCCTACGGACAAGATGTTATTATACTGAAGGAGAAGGTCATCAAGGGAAACACCATCTTCACTGCTGACAGACCATATCTCATCTACGATGAACTGAGAGTAGATTCCGGGGCTATCCTTGCCATCAGACCAGGAGCTACACTCTGTTTTCACTCAGGTGCATCACTCAATGTTTATGGAAAGATAAAGGCTGTCGGAA
The DNA here is from genome assembly GCA_937893145.1 of uncultured Prevotellaceae bacterium. GTDB lineage: Bacteria > Bacteroidota > Bacteroidia > Bacteroidales > Bacteroidaceae > Minthosoma. Next base: position 13,214 of record CALBJW010000060.1, read on the forward strand.
CCGTCGACCAACCTATTACATTCCGTGGTGACCGTACCGACAAGATGTTCCCTTGGCTACCATACGACAGAATTGATGGTCAGTGGGGAGGAATTGATCTGAACAGTAGTAGCACAGACAATGTCTTTTATTGTGTTGATATTCATGGTGGACAACATGGTATTCTATGCGACAGCACAGGTGTGGAAAATACAAAGCTCACCTTGGTCAACAGTACCATTCATAATGTGAAGAGCTACTGTATTTATTCTATAAGCAACAAACTCCAGATAGCTAACTCTCAGTTGACCAATGCAAGATACAATTGCATCTTTGTGGCTGGTGGTGTATGCGAATTCTACCACACAACCATTGCACAGTTCTATCCGTGGGATGGCGTTTATGGTGAAGCTGTATGTTTCACCAACACATTAAATGAATTACATTATCCTATTTATGGATTGAATTTCTACAATTGTATTGTAACCGGCTATAACGAAGACGAAATAGACGGTAATAATTATTATAATGAAGATGAAGTAGTCCCATTCAATGTAGAATTCCACAACTGTCTTGTACGCACAGATACGACTGGCTGCTCACAATACTTCAATGAGTGTGTGATAGACATAAGCAACGAAGACCCCCTTGTTGATGGAGAACATAATTTCAAAAGTATAAATACAGAAATCTATGCATACGATTTCCGTCTTGACAGTCTTTCTAAGGCTATAGGTATAGGCAATCCTAACTATTCGATACTATACCCAACGGACAAAAATGGAAAACAGAGAAAGTCTGACCATCCTGATGCAGGATGCTATGAATTCTAATTTCCCTCTTCCATCACTTGTGTTCTGACACGACTCAATGTCTCAGGTTTCATCTGCAACAATGAAGCCACATAGTGTAGTGGAGAACGACGAACAATCTCTGGATTTTCCTTCAAGGTACGAACATACCTTTGTTTTGCAGTCTCAAAACGAAGATTGTCAGCCTTTCGCTGTGACACGATGAGTGAACGCTCAAGAATGGCGAACATAAGAGTACAAATCTCGTAAGAACGACTTGCTATTGCTCTCATTTCGTTGTAAGGAATGCCATAGAGCAAACCTGGTTCAAGCATTGTCACCTCGAGTACAGAAGGCTCCTGAAGGAAGAAACTCTCAATGCAGATTACCATGTCTCCCTCATGAGAGATATGTTCCACCACATCCACTCCGTTCTTCTCATAATGTTGAAGAACGAGTCCCCTTTTCACATAATACATACATGGACAAACCTCACCCTTGTTGAAAGGTGATTTACCTCGCAACAACTTTACAGGTTGGAGGATACCAGCAAACGCATTGAGTGCTTCATTACTCAAATGAACCTTATAGTCAGCACATATTATCTTTGCTATCTCTTTGTTTGTGTCCATAATATATTAAATGTATAAAGTTAATATAAAAGGTGGAAGAGAGTGTATTAAGCATACACTCTGTTTCCGAAAATCTTACTTCCAACACGAACCATAGTGCTGCCTTCAGCGACAGCGAGCATATAGTCGCCACTCATACCCATCGACAACTCTTTGAAGTCCTCATCATCAGCAAAATACATTGCCTTGACACTATCAAAGATGGTACGAGCATAATGAAATTCATTCTTTACTTGTTCATCATCATCTGTGTTTGTAGCCATACACATCAACCCCACAATCTTCACATTCTTCATCTCCTTCCATTCGCCCTCAGCAAGCATAGCCTTCAGTTCTTCTGGAGTGAAACCAAACTTCGTCTCTTCCTGTGCAATGTGCATCTGGAGCAACACATTGATTACACGCCCTGCCTTTTCTGCCTGCTTGTTGATTTCCTTGAACAACTTCATGGTGTCAACAGCATGAATCAGGGAGATGAATGGTGCAATGTACTTCACCTTATTAGTCTGAAGATGACCGATGAAGTGCCAAACGATATCTTTTGGTAAAGCCTCTTCCTTTCCAACAAGTTCCTGCACATGGCTCTCTCCGAACACCCTCTGTCCTGCATCGTAAGCCTCCAGCAACGATTCCATTGGGTGATACTTCGAGATAGCAACCAACTGGACTCCTTCTGGAAGGTCAGCCTTCACCTCAAGCAAATTACTCTTGATACTCATGACCTACCATTAACCTTCATATTCAGGCTTGGCATTGTTATTTCCACTTGCCTGATATGGGAATACATCGAGAATGTTTGTTTCCTGAACAACAGCAATCTCATAATCAACCATCGAACCCTTCATGCCTTCATCAAAACTGCGAACAGCCTCACGAAGGTCACCAGCCTGAACAAGCATGAGTGATGCAGTCTTCTTCTCTGTCTGAGTCTTCTCGTCGAGAGTGATGAAGTTACACTTTACCTTGTACCACTTGTCTGCCGACTCAAGGTCAGATGTGAACATCTCAGTATATTTAGCACGTTTGATATCGCTTACTTCTATCGAACCACTTGAGTAAGGTGATACCTCCTCGATGATACGAGCTTCTGCTTCTGTAAAGTTGAGTGCATCAACAAGATACACCTCAGGCACCTTCTTTGTTGCTCCACCTTCGATGACCTTTTCAATCTTCACCTTGCACTCAAACCAGTTATTCATTATCATAGTTGTAATCGTTTTATGTGTTAATAATAATGCAAAAGTAATAAAAAGGAATGACATAGAAAAATCTATCACTCCTTTTTATTATAATTTAATATAAAAATATATTCAAATGTCGGCAAACAAGCCTTTTTCTTATCACTCATCAAATCGTAAAGTCTCCACCTTTTCGAGTCTTGCCCTGAGTTTTGGCATCGAGTCCTTACGAATGCGGAGAGTCATGGTGCAGTCCATATCGTAACCCTGAGTCACTATCTGTGGTTCTTCCTCCTTGACAATTCGCATCACATCATTCATGAATGGATATTCAAATATGAAACTCACATCCTCATCCACCGTCTTCTCAATAATCTCTGCGGCAGCAATGGCTTCAGCGGCAGCAGCCTTGTAGGCAACGATGAGTCCACTTGTTCCGAGTTTGATGCCACCGAAATAACGAACCACGATGATAAGTATGTTCGTCAGTTCGTTCGAGTTTATCTGTCCGAGAATAGGTTTTCCAGCAGTACCTGAAGGTTCGCCATTATCATTAGCACGGAAGTCCTTCCTCTCGTGTCCAAGCATATAGGCATAACAGCAGTGGCGAGCATCGTAGTATTTCTTCGAATACTCTGTCACATATTGCTTCACTTCCTCCACCGTACTTACTGGCAAAGCAAAGGCGAGGAACTTACTCCTCTTTTCGGTGTAAGTTCCTTCCGCCAGTTGTTTTATGGTTTTATATGAATCCAATGATGAACAAGTTATAAATTATAAGTTATAAGTTACTTTATAACAAGCGCACGCTGAACCATATCGCTGAGGAGAGCGAAGTGTGAACGAGTAGCAGCATCAGGACCACTTGCTGAAGCAAGGCGGTTCTTGATGTTCTTGAGCTGAACGAGTGCTGCACCACTATCACTGCTCTGTGCCTTATAGAGACTGATGAGGTTTGTGATGTACGACTTCTGGAGAGCAGCACGATACTTGCTCACCTTCTGACCACTTGTCTCCTTCATGATGAGAGTAGTCATGTCTGAGAGCAACTCATCAACAGTATATTCCTTGTTGAGATATGAGATACGAGAAAGCACCTGTGCTACTGCTGAATTAGCGATAGGAATTGTGAGTTCCTCAGGTTCGTTAGTCATACGGTTCACATAACTCATGTCGCGGAGCCATGTTGGTTCAGTGAAGAGGTTGCGGTTCACATAGTCGAGAGCCTTCTTCTGACGAGCCTTAGGGTTGTTTTCTGTCACACTACCTGGCTGATCTACAGTCTTGAAGTTCACGAACACACCACCGATATTATTAATCACATGTCCTGCATAACGCATGAACTGGTTGCGAATCTGATTATATACAGTCGTGATGTTCTGGTTGTACATATCAGTCTTCTCGTATGTCCACTCAGGGAGGTTAGCGAGTTCACGCTTGAGGTTCTTGATACCATACTCACTTGCCTTCACAGCATCATCACCGAGGTCCTCTGTCTGACGACGAGGGTCTGTGCCACGAAGTCCTTCACCATCACCCCACCAGAGTCGCTTGTTGCCTTCGAGGTACTTCTTGCAAAGGTCCTCAAGTGCTGCATGGTCTTCTTCTGATGTCTTAGCGTCAGGCATGATAGAGTATCCCCAACGGATTGCCCAGTCATCATAGTCATTGATGCGAGGGAAGATGCCTGCATGAGTGATACCATCTTCTGGCTGTGCTACATAGTTGAAACGAGCATAGTCCATGATTGAAGGAGTATGTCCATGAGCCTCTACCCATGCCTTGTCACGGAGCGAATCAACAGGCACTGTGCTTGACGAACCGAAGTTGTGACGAAGACCAAGAGTATGTCCTACCTCATGACTTGACACAAAGCGAATCAACTGTCCCATGAGTTCTTCGTCGTAGTTCATCTTACGAGCTGCTTCATCAATGCTCGATGCCTGTACCATGTACCAGTCATGAACGAGCGACATCACATTGTGATACCAGCAGATGTGACTCTCAAGAATCTCACCCGTACGAGGGTCGCTGACATGAGGTCCGTAAGCATTCTCAATAGGAGAAGCCAAATAGCGTATCATGCTGTAACGTGCATCTTCCATACTCATGATAGAGTCATTACCCTCTGGCCATTCAAGTGCATAGATAGCATTCTTGAAACCAGCCTTCTCGAAGGCACTCTGCCAGTCGTTCACACCCTGAATGAGGTACTTGCGCCACTGCTTTGGTGTTGCAGGGTCGATGTAGTAAACGATAGGCTTCTTTGGTTCGATGAGTTCACCACGCTTGTATGCCTCAGCATCAGCCGAATCCTTTGGTTCAAGTCTCCATCGAGAGATGAAAGTCTTTGGTTTCACACGCTGCTGGTCGTCAGTAAACTCATTATATCCTACTGTGAAGTAACCCACGCGAGGGTCATAGAATCGTGGGAGGAGTGGATTCTCTGGGAGCAGCACAAACGACACATTGATGCCGAAGGTAGCACGACCAGTCTCACGAACTGAAGGCATAGTAGTGCTTGACGAGCCCCAAGTCTTCACCATTCTCACTTCTGTGTTCATTGGGAACGACTTGATGTCCTCCACGAGAGTATATTGTCCCAGATAACCAGTGAGCTGGAAGTTACGCTTATATGTTGGGTGAATGCCAGTCACCACATTATCATCCATCAAGAAGTCATTCACCTTAATCTTGTATGTCTTCTTTGCAGTGTCATGCTTCTCAATCTTGAACTGACCAAGAATAGGATTCTCGTTCGAGATAGTCACCGCCTTGTTGATGATGTTCGATGTGTCTGCCACATTCACAATCATACGAGCACGGAGGAAGATGCGTTCCTTATCCACTACCTGGAAATAGATAATCTGTTCGTTGAGTTCCTCACCACCAAACTTACCTGAGTTTGATGGAGTAGATATGAAACGAGTAGTGGCAAGGATATCCTTACCGATGAGAGAGTCAGGAATCTCGAAGAACCAGTCCTTCTCCATCTTAGTCACATGGAAGAGACCTGGACGGTCCACATCTGGTTTCTTTGCCTGTGGAGGTGCTGGCTGCTCACGCTTTACGCGTTCAAATGTCCATGTACCAGGCTTACGCTTCCACACATATTTCGACTGCTTCTTAGCCTTCTTGTCTTTCTTGTCCTTCTTCTCAGCCTTCTTCTCAGTCTTTGGAGCCTCAGTCTTCTCCTGAGCTACTGCCTCACCAAACGAAGCAGACACAAGCAGAAGAGCCGCCAATCCTTTTATCGCTATATTCATATTTCTTTATTCGTTAAATTCGAGAAATTCGTGTTCGCTAAAAAAATCTGTGCCTCCTACGAAAGTTTATGTATAATCAATCCCGAACGCAACTTAGGTTCAAACCAAGTAGCCTTAGGAGGCATGATGTTACCGCTGTCAGCAATATCCATAATCTGCTGCATAGAGACAGGATAGAGAGCGAGAGCAGCACGCATCTCACCCGAATCAACGCGACGCTTCAATTCGCCGAGACCACGAAGACCACCCACGAAGTCTATTCTCTGACTTGAACGCAAGTCTCCAAGTTCGAGGATATCCTGAAGGATGAGACGAGAACTGATATCCACATCAAGCACACCGATTGGGTCATTAGGGTTGTATGTGCCTTCCTTAGCGTTGAGCGAGTACCATTCACCATCGAGGTAGAGCGAGAATTCATGTGGCTGTGCAGGACGGTATTCCTCACTACCCTTCTTCTCTACTACGAAGTTCACGGCGAGCTTCTCAAGGAACTGCTCTGAAGTGTTGCCATTGAGGTCCTTCACTACACGGTTGTAGTCGAGTACAGTCAACTGACTTGCCTGGAATGCCACAGCCATGAAGTAGTTATATTCCTCATCACCCTTGTGGTTAGGGTTGTTGTTCTTCTTCTCAGTACCTACGAGTGCAGCAGCAGCCGAACGGTGATGACCGTCAGCGATGTAGAGTGCTGGCATCTTGGCAAACTCCTCAGTGATAGTCTTGATGTCCTCGTCGTCGCTCACAATCCAGAGCTTATGTCCGAAACCATCGATAGGAGCGATGAAGTCATACTCAGGTTCTGTAGCAGCATACTTCATGATAAGTGTGTCGAGCACCACATTGTCAGGATATGCGAAGAACACAGGTTCGATGTTTGCATCGTTCACACGCACATGCTTCATGCGGTCTTCCTCCTTGTCACGACGAGTAAGCTCATGCTTCTTGATGACACCAGCCTCGTAGTCGCCGCTGTAGGCACCAACAACAAGTCCGTACTGAGTCTTCTCCTTACCGCCATTAGCTGGAAGGTGACTTGTCTGAGCGTAGATATAGTACTGTTCCTTCTGGTCCTGCACGAGCCAGCCATTATCCTGGAACTTCTGGAACTGGCGAGCAGCCTCCTCATATACCTTAGGGTCATACTCAGAAGTGCCAGGTTCGAAGTTAATCTCTGGTTTGATGATGTGATAAAGCGACTTCTCGTTATCACCTGCCTCTGCACGAGCCTCCTCGCTGTCAAGCACATCGTATGGACGGCTCTCCACCTCTTCCACAAGAGCCTTAGGAGGACGCACCCCCTTGAATGGTTTTACTATTGCCATAATGTTTTAAGTATTTAGTTATTATTGTTTTCTTCGAAAAACTTCGACAAAGATACGAATAATAATTAAATTATATGTCAAAAATCAAGATAGATTGCGTAATTAGTGCTATTTTTATTTCGCCATACGGTAAATCTCTATCATATCGTCTTTAGCCAACACCTTCAGACCACCGATAGTGCCACTACCACCATTGCTGCACTTGTCAGCCATCTCTTCAATCTCCTCCTCCGATATCTCCTTACCGATAAGAGCCTTGATGCTTGTAGGCATACCGATTGACGCGAAGAACGCCTCCATAGCCTTGATACCAGCTTCCGAAGCCTCCAAGTCTGTCATGCCCTCTGTGCATACACCCATCACATTCTTCGCAAAGCGAACAAAACGACCGATGTTCTCACCACGAGTGTAACGAGCCCAACTGCCCCATACGGCAGCAAGTCCAGCACCGTGACTCACATCAAACATACCCGACAACTCATGTTCGAGGTTATGAGTAGCCCAATCGCCACCATTACCACAACCTGTCAGTCCGTTGTGAGCCAAACTGCCAGCCCACATTATCTGAGCACGACTGTCATAGTCATTAGGGTTGTTCATCACCTTACGACCTTCACTCATGCACACTTTCAGTATTGTCTCTGCAATGGCACTTGTCACCTCCATATCGCAGTCAGTGCTGAAATATCGTTCCATAGTGTGCATCATCATGTCAGTGATGCCACAAGAAGTCTGCCATGCAGGGAGAGTCATCGTGCGTTCAGGGTTCATCACGGCAAACTTACAGCGGAACTCATCCACACAGTAATCCTTCTTCAACCATCCATCCTCGTTAGTGATAACCGAACCGTCACTCATCTCACTTCCCGCAGCTGGAATTGTCAGCACACAACCTATTGGAAGATACTGCGTTGCCATAGCTTTCTTAAGGTAAAGGTCCCACACATCACCCTCAAAGAATCTACCGCTCGAAATAGCCTTACAAGAGTCGATTACCGAACCGCCGCCCACAGCGAGAAGGAAATCTATACCCTCTGCCTTACATATCTCAATGCCCTTACGCACGAGCGACACACGAGGGTTAGGCACCACGCCACCAAGTTCCACAAACTCCACACCCTCCTTTTCGAGCGACTGCTTCACCAAATCGAGCAATCCCGACTTCACGGCACTCTGTCCGCCATAGTGCAGCAGCACCTTCTTGCCACCATATTTCTTCACGAGTTGTCCTACCTTAGCTTCAGAGTCTCTACCAAACACTACCTGTGTTGGTGCATAATAATTAAAGTCCATCATAATTTTAATCCAATTTGTTTTAAGAGTATTAATGTTATTTTCAATGCAAAGATAAGAAAAAAAATTCAATAAACCATCAATCATTTGCAGATATTTTTACATACATCACCCCAAAATGCTACAATGCTACAATGCTACAATGCTACATGCAACAAATGTTTTGTTACACAATTTGCCTATATAAATAAGAATTCTATTGCTCTAATAGCTGTAAGTACAATAGAATTTATTATTATATATATAAAAGCACATAAAAAAACTACTTTGTAGCATTGTAGCATTGTAGCATTGTAGCAATTCAAAATTCGCATTGCATTATGCGAAACCAACCATATTCAGCCTCAAAAGTCTTCCGCAAAAATGAGTGAAAAGTTCCGCAAGTTTGAGGTCATT
>CALBJW010000061.1 GCA_937893145.1 uncultured Prevotellaceae bacterium
AAGAGCAACCAGTAGCGTTAGCAACGATCTCACGGTCACCGAACAGCTGAGAAATCAGCTTAACATATGGAGTCTCACCACAACCAGCACAAGCACCAGAGAACTCGAACAATGGAGTTGCGAACTGTGAATTCTTTGGATTCAAGGTGATGTCAATCAAATCCTGCTTAGAAGATACGTTCTTAACGCAGTACTCCCAGTTAGCAGCTTCGGCAGCAGCCTTTGCAGAAGAATCATCGTAAGGAACCATCTTAAGAGCAGGGCCACCAGCCTTAGGATTACCAGGACAAACGTCAGCACAGTTACCGCAAGCCAGACAGTCCTTAACGCCTACCTGCATAGTGAAGTGCATACCCTTGAATGCAGCAGGAGCCTTCATCTCGATAGTCTGACCCTGGAAGCCAGCCTTTTCCTCGTCGGTCATAACGAATGGACGGATACAAGCGTGAGGACAAACAAATGCACACTTGTTACACTGGATACACTTAGCAGGATCCCATTCTGGAACGAATGCACCTACACCGCGCTTCTCGTATGCAGCAGTACCCTGCTCCCAAGTACCATCCTCGATGCCCTTGTATGCAGAAACTGGCAGGTCAGCACCGTTCTGAGCGTTGATAACGCGAACCAAGTTGTTGATGTATGCAGGATCATCGTTCTCTACGGTTGGATCTGCAGGCAGGTTAGCCCATGCTGGATCTACAGCAAGAGTCTTGTACTCACCACCACGGTCAACAGCAGCGTAGTTCATGTTGACAATGTCTTCACCCTTCTTACCGTAAGACTTAACGATAGCCTTCTTCATCTGCTCGATTGCGAGATCTACAGGGATAACCTCTGTGATGCGGAAGAATGCAGACTGAAGGATAGTATTTGTACGGTTACCAAGACCAATTTCCTGAGCGATCTTAGTAGCGTTGATGTAGTAAACTGTGATGTTCTTCTCAGCGAAGTACTTCTTCACGTTGTTAGGGAGGAAGTTAACGAGTTCTTCACCCTCGAAGATTGTGTTGAGAAGGAACTGACCATTCTGACGAAGACCACGGAGAACATCGTACATGCGGAGGTAAGCCTGAACGTGACATGCTACGAAGTTAGGAGTCTTAATCTGGTATGTAGAACGGATTGGGTTGTCACCGAAACGGAGGTGTGAACATGTGAAACCACCAGACTTCTTAGAGTCGTATGAGAAGTATGCCTGGCAATACATGTCTGTGTTGTCACCGATGATCTTTACTGAGTTCTTGTTAGCACCTACAGTACCGTCAGCACCGAGACCGAAGAACTTACATTCCTTGTTGCTTGGGTCACCAAGAGCCATTTCCTCATCGAGTGGGAGAGACTTGAATGTAACATCGTCAACGATACCTAAAGTGAAGTGATTCTTTGGCTGAGGGAGCTCGAGGTTCTTGTAAACAGAAAGAATCATTGTTGGAGTAACGTCGCATGAACCGAGACCGTAACGACCGCCAACGATCATAGGAGCGTTCTCCTGACCATAGAATGCATCCTTAACATCGAGGTAAAGTGGTTCACCGTTAGCACCTGGTTCCTTAGTACGGTCGAGAACAGCGATACGCTTAACTGTTGCAGGAACAGCAGCGAGAAGGCGCTCAACAGAGAATGGACGATAGAGGTGAACAGAAACCATACCATACTTCTTGCCATTAGCATTAGCATAGTCGATAGCTTCGCGAGCAGCTTCTGTAGCAGAACCCATGAGGATGATTACTTCTTCAGCGTCAGCAGCACCATAGTAAGAGAATGGCTTGTACTCACGACCAGTAATCTTAGAGATAGCCTCCATGTACTTTTCTACAGCAGCAGGTACTTCATCGTAGAATGGGTTACATGATTCGCGGTGAGCGAAGAATGTTTCAGGGTTTTCTGCCATACCCTTAGCCTCTGGATGCTCTGGAGTGAGAGCGCGGCTGCGGAATTCAGAAACCTTATCCATTGGTACGAGAGGACGGATATCTTCCATATCCATGATCTCAACCTTATTGTACTCGTGTGATGTGCGGAAACCGTCGAAGAAGTTGATGAATGGAACGCGAGTCTCAAGAGCAGCGAGGTGTGCTACTGCTGAGAGGTCCATAACTTCCTGAACAGAACCTTCGCAAAGCATTGCGAAACCTGTCTGACGACAAGCCATAACGTCACCATGGTCACCGAAGATACAGAGTGAGTGAGATGCTACTGTACGAGCCGAAACATGGAATACAGATGGAAGGAGCTCACCAGCAATCTTGTACATGTTAGGGATCATAAGGAGAAGACCCTGTGATGCTGTGAATGTTGTTGTAAGAGCACCAGCCTGAAGAGAACCGTGAACAGCACCTGCTGCACCAGCCTCAGACTGCATTTCCTGTACGAGTACTGTGTCGCCGAAGAGATTCTTGCGGCCCTGAACTGCCCACTCATCCACGTGCTCAGCCATTGGAGACGATGGAGTGATAGGGTAGATGGCAGCTACCTCAGAGAACATATACGCGATATGTGCTGCAGCGGTATTACCATCACAAGTGATAAATTTCTTTTCTTTACCCATAATTTAAAATATATAATGTGTAATTAGATGTTGGATATTTTAATACAGGAAGCCGAAGAGCCAGAGAGGTATCTGATTGCCTTCACCTTTTTCGCATTGGTTAACGGCAAAGAGAGTCTTGCTCTTTGACTTGAGTTTTGTAGAGTGTTCAACAATCTTAAAGTCGTATTTTTCGTCAATCAAGAATGAACAGAGGTTACCAATCTTGTTGACCTTATGATCTTTCCAGAGTGTATTGCAGAAGAATGTCTCAAGTACATCGTGTTCATCGAATGTACGAGGATAAAATGAGTACATGAGATTAGAGTTGTGAAGAAGCACGCGTGCTGGCTTCTTAGGGAATTCATCTCCTCTCGAGTAAATCATGTTCACAAGTCGAGCCTCCATGAGGTACTTAATGTAGTGCATTACTGTAGCACGACTCATGCCAAGTTCTTGAGCAAGCTGTGACACATTTGGCACGCTGCTTCCGCTTGTTGTGAGGAGATAGAAGAGTTGTTTGATTTTTGCAAGATACTTAAGTTCAATCTGCTTGATGAGAAGTACATCGACTTCAATCATCATATTCATGTTCTTAAGGAGATTTTCAGAGTAGTTTCTCTTCTCGAGGAAAAATGGGTAGAAACCATGATGTAGGTAATCTTGGAAGAAATTGCGTGGATTAACATGATCAAGGATTTCTGTTGCTATCGAGGTGTGGTTCTCGATTATTTCTTCGAGAGTGTAAGCCTTGAGGTTAAGACCAGTCTTGAGGTTTACAAACTCGCGGAATGAGAAACCACGAAGGTTATAGCTCTTGACGATGCCATTGAGTTCTGGATTTTCCTCCTTGAGTCGCATGACAGAAGAGCCTGTGAATACGATTCGGAGTCCTGGATAGCGGTCGTAGCATTCGCGAAGTTGAGCACTCCAGTCGGGCTGCTTATATACTTGGTCAATCAAGAGAACCTTGCCGCCATTGTGGTAGAATTCACCCGCAAAGTTTGTGATGCCCTGATTCTGTACATAGAAGTTGTTTGTATTGATGTACAGACATGTGTGGTCGTTTGGAGCAAAATGTTCTTTAGCATACTGCAGCAAGAATGTAGTTTTACCTACTCCTCTTGCTCCCTTAATACCAATCAGTCGGTCTTTCCAATTAATTTCGTCCATAAGGTCACGATGAACAGTTGCTGGCAAATGTTCTACAAGGTAAGCATGTGTTCGGAAAAAGGATTCCATATTTTCTTGATTGATTTATAGTTCGTAATGCTGCTGATACTATTTATTTTTCGCATCGAGGGACAAAGTTACATACTTTTTGCTAAAATGCAAACTCGACTTTGCAAAAAATATAATAAAATAATGTATGCAAGTCAAAAAAGAAAAAAGTATGCGTATAATAGTGATTTATTGCGTATACTTTCTTTTATTGATGTGTTACCCGTCTTTACTTCGGATATTGCATTGTACAACAATGTAATGAACCATGTTGACGGATTAGAACTCTGCAGTCTATGCCTACAATTTCTCTATCTGGAAATGCCTTTTTCAGTTGGTTGATGGCGATCTCATCGTTTTCTTTCTGATTGTATGTTGGCACAAGTACGGCACCATTCATAATTAAGAAGTTAGCGTATGTTGCAGGGAGACGCTGTGGATTGCCATTCTCATCCTCTTCTTCATCATCATAGATGGCATTTGGCATAGGAAGTGGAATAAGGTTATATGGATGTCCATCCGTAGTCGTAAATCCTTTGAGCTCATCTTCCATTGCCTTGAGTTCTTCGTAGTGTTCATCATCTTTGTCTTGGCACTGAACATAAGCAATAGTGTCCTTGCTGCATAAGCGTGCAACGGTGTCAACATGCCCGTCAGTATCATCGCCAGCAAGCCATGAGTGATTAAGCCATAGAACACGTTCTGCATTGAAGAATTGGCAGAGTTGTATTTCAATCTCAGCTTTGTTCATCACATCATTTCTGTTAGGTGCAAGTAGGCAAGGGGAGGTGGTCATTATTGTACCTTCACCATCACTTTCTATGCTTCCTCCTTCGAGAACGAAATCAAGACAATTAGTGTATATACCTTCCACAACCTCAGCATCATACAAATTCTTGTTAATTTGATTGTCGAAGCATGATGCAAACTTTAGTCCCCATCCATTGAACTGGAAATCCATCAAGATTTTCTGTTCATTGTGGGTACATGTGATGAAAGCATGGTCTCTTGCCCAAGTGTCATTTGTCTTGCATCCGAAAAGACGTATATTTGTTTGTGGGACATCATGTGCTTTGAGTTCCTCAATAACATCGTTTGGGTGCTGAGCAACAATCAGTAGAGGTTCGCGTTTCGCAATCTCACGAGCCATATTGCAGTAGCAGTCGACGACATCTTCATATATATATGCCCAGTCTGTTCCACGATGTGGCCACGTTAGTTGTACAAATGCTTGGGGTTCAAATTCGGCAGGTAAACGCATGGTGTTATTATAGGTTTGTTAGGAAATGTATGTTATTTGAGTAGGTCTGGACGTCGTTCCTTTGTACGAGCGAGAGCCTGCTCATATTCCCAGTTCTTTATGTTCGCTTCATGTCCAGAAAGGAGTATTGAAGGCACACTCCATGTCTCATCTGGATTGCTTATAGGATGATACTCGGCTGGTCTTGTGTAGCATGGTGCTTCGAGTAGGTTGTCTTGGAACGAATCACTCAATGCACTTTCCACATCACCAATCACTCCCGGAACAACACGAATGATAGCATCGGTCATGATTGCAGCAGCAAGTTCTCCACCTGTGAGGACATAATCACCGATTGACACCTCTTTAGTAATGAGATGTTCACGGATACGGTAGTCAATGCCCTTGTAGTGTCCGCAGATGATGATTAAGTTTTTCTTTAACGAAAGCTCGTTAGCCATTGGTTGATTGAAAGTTTCACCATCTGGAGCAGTAAAAATGATTTCGTCATAATCTCTTTCCGACTTTAGTTTAGAGATAATAGCATCAAGTGGCTGGCATTGGATTACCATGCCTGCTTTACCGCCAAACGGATAATCATCGACACGCTTGTGCTTATCTGCTGTGTAGTCGCGGAGGTTATGAACATAAATCTCAGCAAGGCCCTTCTTTTGAGCCCTGCCGAGAATGGATTCTTTAGTGAATGGTTCTATCAGTTCTGGTAGAACCGTAATGATGTCTATTCGCATAATTATTTATTAGAATTCGCTCCATGCCTTGATCTCAATGTCATCGAGGCTCTTGTTGCAGAATGCATTGATAAACGCACTTGCAAGTCGAGGATTTGTGATGAGCGGAATATTGAGGTCGATGGCTGCACGGCGAATTTTGTAACCATTTGAAAGCTCACTTACAGTGAGGTCCTTAGGCACATTAACCACCATGTCTATTTCCTTATTGTGGAGCATGTCAAGAGCTTGTGGCTGCTTGCCTTCTTCAGATGGCCAGTAAACAAGAGTGTTGTCTATGCCGTTCTCGTTGAGGTAACGGCTTGTACCACCTGTAGCGAAGAGCTTGTAGCCATGTTGTATAAGAGTTTTTGCTGCAGTGAGCATTTCTGCCTTCTGCTTACCTGTACCTGTTGAAAGAAGGATGTTCTTCTCTGGGATACGTTGACCGACCGAAAGCATAGAACAGAGGAGTGCTGATGCTGTGTCGTCTCCAATACATCCAACCTCACCAGTAGAAGCCATATCAACACCGAGTACAGGGTCTGCTTTCTGCAAGCGGTTGAATGAGAACTGAGAAGCCTTGATTCCGACATAGTCAATGTCGAAGAGGTTCTTGTGAGGCTTTTCAACTGGGAGTCCGAGCATAATCTTTGTGGCAAGGTCGATAAGGTTAATCTTCAAAACCTTACTTACAAATGGGAATGAACGTGATGCACGGAGGTTAGTCTCGATAACGAGGATATCATTATCTTTTGCCATGTACTGACAGTTGAATGGACCAGAGATGTTGAGTTCCTTTGCAAGAAGCTTTGAAATCTTCTTGATACGGCGCATTGTTTCAACATAGAGTTTCTGAGGAGGGAACTGAAGTGTAGCGTCACCAGAGTGTACACCCGCAAACTCAATGTGTTCGGAGATTGCATAAGCGATGATTTCGCCATCCTTGGCTACGGCATCGAAGTCGATTTCCTTTGCGTGTTCGATAAACTTACTTACAACAACAGGATGCTTCTTGCTTACGTTAGCTGCAAGTTTAAGGAAACGCTCAAGCTCGTCCTGGTTTGAACAAACATTCATCGCTGCACCAGAGAGAACGTATGAAGGACGAACAAGAACAGGGAAACCAACACGTCCGATGAACTCGTCGATGTCCTCCATGCTTGTAAGTGCTGCCCATTCAGGCTGGTCGATACCAAGACGGTCACAAAGCTGTGAGAACTTGTCACGGTCCTCGCAGTTGTCGATGCTCTCAGGAGTAGTACCGAGGATTGGCACATTCTCTTCGTGGAGTCGCATTGCGAGGTTGTTTGGAATCTGTCCACCTGTAGAAACAATCACACCATGAGGTGTTTCAAGTTCGATGATGTCCATTACACGCTCAAATGTCAACTCGTCGAAATAGAGACGGTCGCACATATCGTAGTCTGTAGAAACGGTCTCAGGATTGTAGTTAATCATGATTGAGCGATAACCTTCCTTGCGAATTGTGTTAAGTGCCTGAACACCACACCAGTCGAACTCAACAGATGAACCGATACGATAAGCACCAGAACCAAGAACAACAATCGACTTTCCATCGTTCTCATAGTCTATATCGTGTGCTACGCCTGAGTATGTAACATAGAGGTAGTTCGTCTGAGCTGGGTATTCAGCAGCAAGAGTGTCAATCTGTTTTACAACAGGAGTGATTCCCATCTTCTTTCGCATAGAACGGATGATGCTGATAGCTTCTTCCTGGTCAATCTGAGTCTCAAGACCTACTGCACGAGAAATCTGGAAATCTGTGAAACCTTGTACTTTCGCCTTGAGCATGAGTTCTGGTGTCACGTTCTTGAGTGAACCCTTCTCCTGAAGTTCTTTGTTGGTGTTGTAGATGTTCATCAACTTTTCAAGGAACCACTTGTCAATCTTAGTAAGGTCATGGATTTGTTCGATAGTATAACCCTGCTGGATTGCCTTTTCCACTACAAGCACACGTTTGTCTGTTGGTGCCTTGAGTGATGCATCAATATCATCAATCTTGAGTTCTTTGTTGCCAACAAAACCGTGTAGTCCCTGACCAATCATTCGGAGACCCTTCTGGATTGCCTCTTCAAAGGTGCGACCGATTGCCATTACCTCACCTACAGACTTCATCGAACTGCCAAGTTCGCGGTCAACACCACGGAACTTACCAAGGTCCCAACGAGGAATCTTACAAACAACATAGTCGAGAGCAGGTTCGAAGAATGCAGATGTTGTCTTTGTTACTGAGTTCTTCAAGTCGAAAAGACCATAACCAAGACCTAACTTGGCAGCAACGAAAGCAAGAGGATAACCAGTTGCTTTAGAAGCAAGTGCAGAACTTCGTGAAAGACGAGCATTAACCTCAATGACACGATAGTCTTCACTTACAGGGTCAAATGCATACTGTACGTTACATTCACCTACGATGCCGATGTGACGGATAATCTTGATGGCAAGAGCACGAAGCTTATGATATTCCGAGTTTGTGAGAGTCTGCGATGGAGCAACAACGATTGATTCTCCTGTGTGAATACCGAGTGGGTCGAAGTTCTCCATGTTACAAACTGTGATACAGTTGTCATACTTATCGCGAACTACCT